>JASLHV010000244.1 GCA_030153205.1 Roseiarcus sp.
CATAAGGGTCCGACCGTCTTTATGGACTATGATCAAGTCGAACTCGATGCAGCCTATGACCAACTGTCCTACGAACCTCTGATCGGACAAGTTTCAAAACGACTCGCCTCCAATAGTGAGGCGGTCCGCGCCCGACTCGGAGCGCCGCAGCGGGTATCCTACGGCCCCACCGAGATCGAAAAGCTCGACATCTATCGGACTAAGGGTCCGGCAGCGCCGATCTTCGTCGTCATTCATGGCGGCGCTTGGCTGGAAGGTTCGGCCAAGGACTGTGGGTTCGCGGCGGAGACCTTCGTCAACGCTGGCGCCCATTATGTCGCCCTTGATTTCATAGGCGTCAAAGATGCCGGTGGCGATCTCGACGTCTTGGCGGCTCAGATTCGACGCGCCATTGCTTGGATTTACAAAAACGCCTCGAGCTTCAGCGGCGATCCGCAAAAAATCTATATCAGCGGGCATTCCTCTGGAGGTCATCTTTGCGGCGTCGCGTTGGTCACCGATTGGGAAAAAGAATTTGGATTGCCCGCCGACGCAGTCAAAGGCGGCCTGTGCATGAGCGGCATGTACGAGATGAGGCCGGTGCGACTGTCGTGGCGCCGCTCCTATGTGAGCTTCACCGACGCGATGGCGGAAGCCATGAGCCCAATTCGTCATATCGATAAACTCGTCGCCCCCGTCGTCGTCTCTTACGGAACCTTCGAAACGCCTGAATTTCAAAGACAGGGGCGCGAATTTTCTGCGGCGGTCAAAGCCGCCGGCAAGTCCGTCGATCTCATCGAGGCGCCGAATTACGCGCACAACGAAACACTTGAATCGCTCGGCAATCCGTATGGGCCCAATGGCCGCGCCGCATTGGCGATGATGAAACTTGCGCCGGCATGAACGCGTAAAGCCCTAGGCGAGCAATGCTCATTGGAGCGAATGCTCGACAGTTGACGGGAGGGCAGGCATGTCATCGAACGTTTTTCGGTTTGACGAGAGCTGGGAAATCCCGAACGCAAGCGTCAAAGAAGTCTATGCCGTTCTTTCACATGGCGAATTGCTTCCGCTATGGTGGAAGGGCGTCTATCTCAAAGCGGAAAAACTGTCCGGCGGCGACGAACCGAGGGTAGGAGATAAGCTGCGAGTTCGGGCGCGCGGCGCCCTTCCCTACGAGCTTAACTTCATTCTGGAGCCGGTGGCGCTCGAACCAGAACGACGCGTCGTGGTCAAAACGATGGGAGATTTTGATGGGCTGTGGAGCGCCACGCTCAGTCAACGAGAGGGCGGGACGCATGTGGACATTGTCTGGCAGGTCACTGTCCTGCGCCCAATCTTGCGCTTCTTTGCGCCGCTCCTCCGACCCGCTTTTGCTTGGAACCATCGCTGGACAACGCCGCGTGGCGAGAAAGGTTTGCGGGAGTATTTGGTCGATCAACGATCCTGACCTTCGGCGTCTATGATGCAACCCTCGCCAACATTCGACACGTCCGAGATTGCAAAAATACTAAAGGAAAGCGCCGCGTCAAGCGACATCCCTGGCGTGGCTGCCGCCTTAGCGACGCGCGAGGGACCTATTTTCGCAGGCGCTTATGGCGCGAGCGATCTTGCGACGGGCGCCCCGATGCAGGTCGATAGCGTCGTCTGGATAGCATCTCTTACCAAAGCGATCACCGGCGCCTGCGCGATGCAGCTTGTGGAACAAGGAAAAGTCTCGCTCGATGAGCCGATTGGCAAAATCGTCCCCAACCTTGGCGAGGCGCAAGTTCTCGACCGCATCGGACCCGGCGGGGCCGTCGCTCTGCGTCCGCCGAAACGGCCGATCACTCTTCGCAATCTCCTCACGCATACGTCGGGTTTCGTTTACAATTTCTGGAACGAGGATATGCGCCGGTACATGGAGACAACAGGCGTTGCCGGCGTCGGTTCCGCTTTGAACGCCCCGCTGATGTTCGATCCCGGCGCACGCTGGGAATATGGCATGGGCGTCGACTGGGTTGGCAAGGTCATCGAAGCTCTATCGGGCAGGCGCCTTGGCCAATATATGCGCGAAAACCTTTTCGATCCGCTGGAAATGCGCGACTCAGGCTTCATCCTGAATTCTTCACGTCGCGAACGACTCGCCAAAGTTCATCAGCGCACGCCGACCGGCTTAATCTCCACCAATGCAGAGCGTCCGCAGCAGCCCGACTTCGAGTCGGGTGGCGGCGGACTTTATTCGACGGTCCGGGACTATCTCAAATTTCTTCAAATGATTTTGCGTGATGGCGAGTACAAAGGCCATCGCATACTCAAGCCAGAAACAGTCGCGCTCATGGGGCAAAATGCAATCGGCGCCCTCGACGTTCAGCCGTTAAAAAGCGCGATGCCCGCCATCTCGAATAATGTGGACTTCATCCGAGGAATGAAGTGGGGTCTGACCTTCCTCATTAATCCGCTTCCCCTCGCGACGGGCAGGTCGGCCGGCTCGCTTGCCTGGGCCGGGCTTCCCAATTGCTACTATTGGATCGACAAGAGGAACGGTATCGCCGGCGTTTTCGTCACTCAGATCATGCCTTTCTACGACGCCAAAGCCGTGAAGGTTTTCGAAGACTTCGAAGCGGCGACGTACCGTTCTCTGAACTGAGATTCATCGCAACGCCGCCGCGATGTTGCCGCCGTCAACGGTCGTGACATCGCCGGTCGTTCTCTCCGCTAGGGCATGATGCAGGAAAGCTTCCGCCACATGTTCGGCGGTGACTTCGAGGCCGAGAAGGTTGCCGGACATGTAATCCTTCTGCGACACGCCGCGCGCTGCCGACCGGCTCGCAATCATCTGGTCGGTTAGGATGCCTGATCGGATACGGTCGGCGTTCACTGCGTTCGAGCGCACGCCGATCTTGCCGTATTCGAGAGCATATTGCCGCGAGAGGAACAGCGTCGCCGCTTTCGGCAATCCATAGGCGCCAAAATTCGCGCCCGGATTGACCGCCTGCTTCGAAGCGTTGAACAAAAGCACGCCGCCCGTTTTCTGCATCTTGAAAATACGAATGGCGTTCTGCGCGACATGTTGATGGGCGAAGAAATTGATCTCGAAGCTTTTGCGAAGGAGGGCGTCGTCGATATCGCCGATCTCGCCTTCGATCGCGACGCCGGCATTGGAGACGACAATGTCGACTCCGCCGAAAGCCGCGATCGCCGCCTCGAAGGCGGCGCATACCGACGCAGGGTCGGTGACATCGCACCCGACGCCGATTGAAGCATTTCCAGCGGATTTCGCGACAACTTTGGCCTTTTCGCCGTCAAGATCGGCGACAACGACGTGAGCAGCGTTGGCGCCGAAGAGTTTGGCTGTCGCGGCGCCGATAGCGCCGGCAGCGCCGGTGACGAGGACGACTTGGCCCGTCAAGGGTTTTGGCTTGACGCCGGCGAGCTTGGCCTGTTCAAGCGACCAATATTCGACGTCAAAAAGATCCGCCGCGCTGACGGGATGGAACCGTCCAATCGCCTCAGCGCCGGTTGCCGCTTCGATCCACATTTCGGCAACATCGCAGGCGATTTTCGCGTCCTTGAGCGTACGCCCGAAGCCGAAAAGCCCGAGGCCGGGAACCAGAGCCAAGCGCGGCATCGGATCAAGCATGACGCGCTTGACGTCGTCGCGCGCATCGTTCTTTGCGAAATAATCCTTATAATCTTCGACAAAGGCGCCGACGCGCGCCCGTACATCC
>JASLHV010000325.1 GCA_030153205.1 Roseiarcus sp.
TTGTCGACAGCAGTCTGTTGGTCCTTTGGATCGAGCTCGGCCAGGACATCGCCGGCCGTGACGTGGTCGCCGATTTCCGCGTGCCGGCTGGCGATCCGCCCGCTGGTACGAAACGCGATATCGCTCTGCACCCGCGCGGCAATCGAACCTGTCAGAGGATAATTCACGGTGTAGTCGCTGGCCGCGGCGCTGACCGCCTTCACCCGGAAAAGAGGACGCGACTGCGCGGCGGCGTCGAGGGAAAAGGTCAACGCAAAGATGGCGGCGAGCGCCACGCTTGCTCGTAGGCCGGAAGAGAATCCGCCGCCAATCGGTGTCACCGCCCCGCCCCCGCATCGCGCTCATGCGCAGGATAGCGTGCGAGAATTCGACTTGAAAGGGCTGGGATTAAAACGCGCTGCCGCCCTCGTTTGGCGGCTCGCCGGCTTGGAGAAATTGGTCGATGCGGGCGGCCAGCGCCTCTGAAACGCCCCGCCTTTCTTTTCGCGGCGGATCAGCCGCGGCGCCGGTTTCAAAGCGCGGCGCGGCGAGCGCGCGCTCGAGCGCCGCTTCCAGTCCGTCATAAATCGGCGCGCGGACATGAGTGTTGAGGGTCCGAGCCATGCCGACGAAGGGGGCGCCGCCAAGCAACAGAGCTTCAGCGCCGTCTTGCTCAATGCATGCTTTGATCATCTCCAGCGCGGCGGCTTGAACGCCGTCGCGATCGCGCGCGGCGTCGAGCACGCTGACGTCGAGAAAGCGCAGAGAGACGAGCGATCCGCTCTGGCCGTACGCAGCCGCAGCGCGCTCGATCTTCTGCCGCAAACGAGGGCCAATTGTGAGGATCGCGTAGCGACGTCCTTGCCCAGCGGCCGCACAAAGGCCCGACCGACCAAGCCCATAGACCGGCATCGCCGAGATTTCACGCGCGGCGTCGAGACCGGGGTCGCCGAAAGCGGCGATCACGGCGGCGTCGCAATCCTGGTTCGCCGCAATCGTCGCTAAAACGCCATGGGCGGCGATGACGGCTTCGGCGTTACATTCCAACGAGGCCGAGCCGAAGGGCGGCGACATTGCGCGTATTTCCGCTCGAGCGCCGACAATCGATCGCGCCTCTCGCGCCAGAATCTCCGTGACCCGTTCTGAAATATTTGGGTTGATCAAAAGTATGCGGCGAGCGCTCACAAAGAACGCTCGGCATATTGACCAAGCCAAAAGCGCGCGATGTCGGCGCGTGGGGCGATCCAGGCGGCGCCGTCCTTCGTCACATGGCGGAGAATCGTCTCCAAAGCGCCGATACGGCCAGGGCGTCCGATCATCCGCAAGTGCAGCCCGACGGACATCATCTTGGGCGCGCTCGCGCCTTCCCGAACCAGCCAGTCATAGGCCGAAAGGACATAGTCCGCGAAATCGGCGCCGCGAAAGCGCTGCGTGTGATGATAGTGCATGTCGTTCGTATCGAACGAATAAGGAAGCACGAGATGACGCGCGCCGCCGACCCTTACGAAATAGGGCAAGTCGTCATTGTAGGCGTCGCTATCATAGAGAAAGCCGCCCTCGTCGACGAG
Organism: Roseiarcus sp.; assembly: GCA_030153205.1. Taxonomy (GTDB): domain Bacteria; phylum Pseudomonadota; class Alphaproteobacteria; order Rhizobiales; family Beijerinckiaceae; genus Roseiarcus. The sequence goes on from JASLHV010000325.1 coordinate 1,548, forward strand.
CAATCGTCTGGTGTTAGGCGATGCCGCCGAACGTGTATGCCAGCCGACAGGGCGGGAACCCGTCGCCTGTTCGATAGCGGTCACCGTAAGTCGTATCGCCTTGCGCTCCTCATCCTCCGCCATGCCGGCGTGGCTCTCCCAACGCCAGCCGTGCGCTGCGACCTCGTGCCCCCGTTCGACGGCGTCGCGCGCCAAAGCTGGCGAGCGTTCGACCGCGCGGCCGCAAGCGCTCACCGTGACTTTGGCGGCGAACTCATCGAGGAGGTCCATAATGCGCCACCAACCGGCGCGCGATCCATATTCGAAATGGCTTTCGATGCAGGGATCGGGGCCATCGATGCGATGATCGACTTCGTAAATACCTTCGTTGATAGTATCGCCGTCCGACACCGCAAATTCGGCGCCTTCCTCGAAATTGACGACGAACGACAGCGCGACGCGCGCATCATTGGGCCAACGCGGCTTCGGGGGCGCGCCGGCATAGCCGATAAAGTCGCGGTGACTCGCAACGACTGGAACGCGTACCGTCATCCCGCCTGGTCTCCCGTTCCGGCCATGCGATGAAGACCGACCGATCGATCGCAGACGACCAGCAATACAAGCGTCGCAAGAAGGATGAGCGTCGACAGGGCGGCCAGGGTCGGGTCTGGCGATTCATCGATATATTGCAGCATTTTGATCGGCAGTGTCTTTGTCCGCGCATCGCTCAGAAAGATCGACACGGGATAATTGTCGAGCGAGGCGAGAAAGCTGAACAGGCCCGCCACCAAAAAGGAAGGAGCCAGCGCTGGAATCATCGCCTTGATGATTGCGCCGGGATAGGTGCAGCCGAGCGTACGCGCCGCTTCGACCAAAGTGAAATCGAACCGCGCCAAGCCGGCGATCATCGTGCGCGCCACATACGGCAAGCAGACGACGACATGAGCGACGAACAATTCGCTCCAAGTTGCGTCGAAGCCGATGGCGCGGAAATATTGCAAAAGCGCGATGCCCAGAACGAGTCCCGGCGTCATCAGCGGCGAGACGAGCGCCGTGGCGAAGAAGGCGCCGCCTGGCGCGCGTCCTCTCGCGATCGCTATCGCGGCCAAAGTGCCAATGATCAGCGCAGAGAACGTCGCCAGCGCGGCAATCTCGAGCGAAAGCCACAAGGCAGGCCAAAAACCGTCCAGCCGGGGAATGCGTTCGTACCAGCGCAGTGAGGCGCCGGTAAACGGCAGATCGAAGACCGGCGTCGGCGAGAAGCTTGCCGCCGCTATCACAATCAAAGGCGCAAGCAGAAACAAGGCGGCGCCGATCGCGGCGATCCAAGAAAGGGTGAAGGCGAGGCGCGCGCTCATCGGCGCCCGCCGGTCTCGCCAAAGCGCGCGCTCGCGGCGACTACGACAAAGGCGATGACAAGGAGCACGACGCCGGCAGCGGAGCCGAAAGCGGGATCGCGCGCGAGCAGAAACGCCTTGGCGATCGTCGATGACAAGGTCGGATAGAGTTCGCCGATCAGCAAAGTCGGCACAACATAGGCGGAGACGGACAGCGAAAAGACGAGCGCGACGCCCGCAACGACGCCCGGCAGAGTCAGTGGGGCGGTCACTTTCAGAAATGTCATCACGGGCGAAGCGCCGAGCGTCGCGGCGGCTTCGGGCAATCTTTTGTCGAGCTGCGCGACGACGGCATAGATCGGCAGGATCATAAAAGGCAGGAAAATATTGACGGAGCCGACGATGAGCGCGGTTTCAGTGAAGATCATGCGGATCGGCGCGCCGACGATATGGAACGCGAGGAGCAGGCGATTAACGATGCCGTCGCTCCGTAGGAGGATCGTCCAGGCGAAGGCCTTGACGATGACGCTCGCCGCCAAAGGAAGGAACAAGCTGGCGAGAAGAGCGCTACGGAGGACTCCCCGGGCTCGCGCCAAAGCGAAGGACGCGGGATAGCCGATCGCGAAAGCGAACAAAGTCGTCAGCAAGGCGAGACGGAAAGAATTCCAGATCGCACGTAGATAATAGGCTTCGCCGAAGAGCTTGCCGTAAGCATGGAGACTAAGGCCGTCGGCGCCGTGAAGGCTGGCGGCGAAGAGCAAGATGAGAGGCAGCGCGAAAAGCAGAATCAGGACAAAAAGGGCGGGCGCAACGAAGCCTATCGCGGCGATTTTATCGCGGTCCAATTTTGCAGGCTTCGCCAGCGTCTCTTGCGCCGCGATGGTCACGAGACGGTCTCAGGTTTGGGAAAAGCGAAAGTCTCGGCGATCGGCCAGTTAAGCGCGATCGTCTCCCCCGGACGCGGCGCGGCGCCGTTGAGCTGGGCGACTTCAGAGACAAGATGGGCGCCGCCAGCGTCGATGTCGATCCGCAACCGCGAGCCGTGAAAGGTCGTCGAGCGTACGACGCCCTGTGTCGCGTTGGCCGCATTAGCCTGCCCCAAGCGAACATGCTCCGGCCGGACGGCGACGACGACGGGAGAGCCCGCTAAAAAACTGCCCTGAGCGGAAAGCCGGCCAGCTTTCGTGTCGACCTCGACAAGGCCATCACGAGCGGCGACAACCGTACCTTCCATTTGGGCCGAAAGGCCGACGAAGCTCAGAGAAAATAGCGTCGAAGGCCTGGAATAGAGCGTAAATGGATCGGCCAATTGCTCGATGCGTCCCTTGTTCATCACCGCGACGCGATCGGACATGGTCAGCGCTTCGTCTTGATCATGGGTGACGAAAATCGCGGTTGCGCCGATTTCTCGCAACAGCCGCCGCAATTCGCCTTGCATGTCTTCGCGCAACTTCCGGTCGAGCGCGGACAGCGCTTCGTCAAACAGCAGCACTTCGGGTTCAACCGCGATCGCGCGCGCCAGCGCGACGCGCTGCTGTTGGCCGCCCGAGAGTGCCGATATCGCACGCTGACCGAGATGGGCGAGTTGAACCAATCCGAGCGCACGAGCCACGCGCGCTTCAATCTCGTCGCGTTTGTGACCCTGCAGCTTCAGCCCAAAAGCGACATTGCCCGCGACGGAAAGATGCGGGAACAAAGCGTAAGACTGGAACACGACGCCGACCCGCCGCTTGTGCGGCGGCACGCGCGTCACATCGCGACCGGCGAGCGCGACCTGACCGGCGTCTGGGTTGGTCAAGCCGGCGATCACACGCAGCAGCGTAGTTTTCCCGCAACCCGAAGGCCCGAGCAGTGTGACGAGTTCGCCTCGCGCAATCGTCAGATCGACCCGGTCTAGTACGGTCGCGCCGCCGTAGCGCTTAGCGACTTGCCGGATGACGAGGTGCGCGGACGCGCCGTCCCCG
>JASLHV010000398.1 GCA_030153205.1 Roseiarcus sp.
GGCGCTGGCGAGATCGGCGGAGGAAAGCGCGCCCAAAATCGCCAGCGCGACTTTCGCGCCGACGCCTTGCACGCTCTGTAAGAGACGGAACCAGTCGCGCTCGGCTTCGGCGAGAAAGCCGAAGAGCCGGATCGAGTCCTCGCGCATTTGCGTTTCGATATGCAGCACGGCCGCCTGGCCGAGGCCCGGCAAGTGGCGCAAAGTACGGGCGGAGGCGGCGACGACATAACCGACGCCGTTGACGTCGAGAATCAGTTCGTTCTCGCCGATCGTCTCGATCACGCCTTTGAGCTTGCCGATCATGCCGCGCCTCGCGCCTTCAGGCCGCGATGCTGGGCGTGCGTGATGGCGAGCGCGAGCGCGTCGGCGGCGTCCGCCGAAGCTGCAGGCGACGCAGGCAGCAGCATTTTCACCATCATGGCGACTTGGCTTTTCTCGGCATGGCCGACGCCGACGATGGTCTTCTTGATCACATTGGCGGCGTATTCGGCGACCGGCAGGCCGAGCAATGCGGGAACCGCCAGGGCGATCCCGCGCGCCTGGCCGAGTTTCAGCGCCGATTGCGGATCGCGATTGACGAACGTCTCTTCGATCGCCGCCTCGTCCGGCCGCTCCCGCTCGATGAGGGCGACAAGCGCGCGATGGATCTCCGCGAGGCGCACGGCAAGCGGGCGTCCGGCGTCGGTCTTGATCGCGCCGCAAGCGATGAAGACCAGGCTCGACCCGCGCAGTTCGATCACCCCATAGCCTGTGTTGCGCAGGCCGGGGTCGACGCCAAGGATGCGAATCGCATGCGAGCCCATGGCCAAGCTTTACGCCAAAGCCTCACGATCTCGCCAGCCTGACAAATCGGCGTTGCAATCCCCGCGGATTACTCCACTCTATTGGCCATAGAGAAAGCGGCCAATCGGGCGCGCCGCGCGGCGGCGTCGGATTCTGGAGGCGTTTCGTGTCCACTCAAGAGGCGACGGTGGCGGAAGCGCCGCGGGGGAATGCTCATCTTACCGCCATGGGCCTTGCGGCGCTCGGCGTCGTATTCGGCGATATCGGCACAAGCCCGCTCTACACTTTAAAAACGGTTCTGGACCTCACCGGCGGCAAGCCTGACGCCGCGACGATCCTTGGTTCGCTGTCGCTGATCCTGTGGACGCTCTTCATCATCACCAGCGTCAAATACGTCAATTTCGCGATGCGGATCGATAATGACGGCGAGGGCGGCATCATCGCGCTGATGACCTTGCTCGGCGTCAAGAAGACGCATCGGCCGGCGATCATCGCGGTCGGCCTCTTCGGCGCGGCGCTGATTTATGGCGATGGCGCAATCACGCCGGCGATTTCCGTTCTCTCCGCGCTGGAAGGCGTGGAGCAGGCGGCGCCGAGCTTGACGACCTACGTATTGCCGCTCGCCGTGATTATCCTGATCGGGCTTTTCGCCATCCAGCCGCTCGGCACGGCGCAAATCGGCCGCGCCTTCGGGCCGGTGATGCTGATCTGGTTCGCCGTAATGGCGTTGCTCGGCGTCTACGGAATTATCAACCATCCGAGCGTCTTTGCGGCGCTTAATCCGCTCTACGGACTGAAGTACCTTTTTTCCGGCGGCTTTACGAGCTTCATGGTGCTCGGCGGCGTCTTCCTCTGCGTGACCGGCGCCGAAGCGCTTTACGCGGATATGGGCCATTTCGGGCCAAAGCCGATCCGCTATGCCTGGGGCTATGTCGTCTTTCCGAGCCTCATCCTCAACTACGCCGGCCAGGCCGCGCTGGTGCTGGAAGGCGCGCCGACGGACGGCAATATCTTCTATCGCCTGTGTCCGGGCTGGCTTTTGACGCCGTTGATCGTCCTCGCGACAGTCGCGACGATCATCGCCAGTCAATCGATCATCACCGGCGCCTATTCGATGACGCGGCAAGCGATCCAGCTCGGCTGGCTGCCGCGCCTGATCATCAAGCAGACGTCGGAAGAAGGCTATGGCCAGATCTATGTCGGCGCGGTCAATTGGCTGCTGATGGTGGTCACGCTTGGGCTGACGATCGGCTTCGGAAAATCGGACAATCTCGCCGCGGCCTATGGCATCGCCGTGTCGCTGACCATGTTCATGACCTCGGCGCTGCTGTTCATCGCCATGCGGGAAATTTGGATGTGGAGCCTCCCGGTGGCCGGGGCGGTGGCCTTTGGGTTTCTCGTCATCGACGGCAGCTTCTTCATCGCCAATATGGCCAAAGTGTTCGAGGGCGGCTATGTGCCGCTGATTCTGGCGATGCTCGTCTATGGCGTGATGTGGATCTGGCATCGGGGCGCCGTACAAGTTCATGACCGCGTCGAAGAATCGCTGGTGCCGATCGACAAATTCGTTGCGGAATTGCAATCCAGCGCGACCGCCCGGGTGCCCGGCGCGGCGGTGTTTTTGACGAGAGCCAAGAACGGGACGCCGCCGGTGATGGTCTGGCACGTCAAGCACAATCGCGCCTTGCATGAATATGTAATGATCCTGACGCTGACGGTGATGTCGACGCCGCGCGTCGAAGACAAGGAACGCCTTGTCCTAACCCGCATCGCGCCAAAATTCTGGCGCGCCGAAGTACGGTACGGCTTTATCGAACATCCCGACGTGCAGGGCGTGCTGGCCGAAAGCAAGGCGCTCGGTTGCGAAACCAACCTCGACGACATCACCTTTTATGTCGGCCACGAGACGATCATGCCGCGCGAGGACGGCAAAGGCCTGCCGCGCTGGCAAGAGGGGCTCTTCGCAGTGATGGGTCGCAACGCGGCGCGGATCAGCGACTTCCTGCAATTGCCAAACGATCAGGTCGTCGAAATCGGGCGGCAGATTTCGATTTGAGGCAGGCCGACCGAAGAAAAAGCGCTTCGGCGGCCGCGCCCCTCGTCAATTGTTCGATTGAACGGGCGTGGCGGCGAGCGCACTGAAAATATCCCTGGCGATCATCGCGGAGCTTTCCGCCGTCAGGTGAAAGCCATCCCAGGCGGTAGGCTCGCCTTTGATCGTAGCGAGGCAAGAGCCGTCGTCCGCGCAGAGTTTTCGGAAGGCGGAGACATAGAGAACGCCGGCGGCTTTCGCCGCGGCGGCCAATGCGGCATCGAGCTTGGCCATTTTGGCGAAAGCCGCAGGCTGCAGAATGACGCGCTCGGGGATCTGCCCTCGAAGGCCGTTGAAATAGTTGCGCAGAATGATCCGCGGCAGTGGCTCCGGCCAAAGCGGCGGCGGCCCGACAATGACGATTGTTGGCGCGGCTGCGGCCTTCAGTCGGGCGATCGACCCCGCGAATTCTTTTCCGTAATCAATATCGTAATCCGGCCAGCTCGAGAGAACGATCGTCGCTGGCCTCGTTCTCTCGATATATTTGAAAATGAAATCGTTGATCGCGGCGCAATTGGGCCGGCTCGCCTGTTGGACATAGCCTTCGATAAACGGCGGACATCCGGACGCCGTCAGTTGCGCAAGGTCAAAAGTACCGTCATTCGTTGATCGTAAGCCGGGATAAATCGCCGCCGCGGCTGAATCGCCCCAGACCAAGACAACCGGCTTTGGCGAACCATCCTTCGCGAAACATTCTTCGGGAAATTCCGCCGGTCCCTGTTCCGGCTCGAGATGGCATCGCCGGGGGCGATAGGGCTCGTTGTCGAATTTATACGTGAGGAGCGAGCGGATGGCGGGATCGTTCCAACGCCCGGGAAGTCCATCGATGGAAAAAACGCCGGCGATCAAAAGCATGGCCGCCATTGCGGCGACAAGTCCGGCGACGACGGTGTTTGGCGCGAATCGATATTGTTTCCGTACCGGCTGCTCGACAAAGACATATGTCGCCCAGGCCGCGACGACCGCAACGCCGCAGGCTGCGATATTGATCGCCGGACCAGCGTCGGGGCGAAAAACCCGAACCAGCCAAAGAATGGGCCAGTGCCAGAGATAAAGCGGGTAACTGATCAACCCGAGCCCGACCATGAGAGTCGCGCCTAAGAATCGCCGCCCGATCCAACTCTCGGCGCCGCTCCAAATCACCAAAGTTGCGCCGATCGTCGGGCCCAAGGCGCGCCAGGAAGGGTAGGGCGTATCTGCGCTAAGCAAGAACGCGGATGCGATAATCAGCGCCAAGCCAAGCACGCCGCCAAGGTTTCGTATCGGCCTCGTCGCGGAAAACAAAGTCGTGGTCGGCCGCCACGCCAACGCTGCGCCCAGCATGAACTCCCAAGCGCGCGCCGCCGGAAAGTAAAACGAGAAGGAGCCATGTTGCGCGTAGGTGAGGTTTAGCGCGAAGGAGACCGCCGCGATCCCGGCGATCGACGGCGCGATCCACCAGCGCCGCCGCCACAGCAACATGATCAGCGGCGGCCAGACAATGTAGAACTGTTCCTCGACGCCAAGCGACCATAGGTGCAGAAGCGGAATGTCGCTGGCGTTCGGCGCGAAATATCCGCTTTGTTTCCAAAAATGCAGATTGGCGATGAAGGTCGCCGCGGCGGCCGTCTGTCGCCCGAGACGCACCAAGTCGCGCGGAAAAAGGAAAAACCAACCGGCGAGCAGGGTCGCCGCAAGCACAATGGCCAGCGCCGGAAACAATCTCCTGACGCGCCGAAAGTAGAAATCGGCGAGATCGAACTTTCCCCGCGAGGACATATCCGAAAAAATGATGCCGGATATGAGATACCCCGAGATCACAAAGAAGACGTCGACGCCAATAAAGCCGCCCGGCGCCGCGCGCGGCGCCGCGTGAAACCCCATGACCAATAAGACGGATACGGCGCGCAATCCGTCGACATCCGGGCGATAGTCATGGCGCCCGGAATCCGTCTCTCTTAGGGTCGAGGAGGGGGCCGAGAGGGGGTCCATCAAAACCTATCCCGGTCTCGGCCTGGTCGGCGTCACATCCGGAAATCTTCGCCGAGGTAGAAGCGACGTACATCGGGATGGGCGATGATCTCATCTGGCCCGCCTTCGGTCAAAACATGGCCGCTATGAATAATGTAGGCGCGGTCGATGAGGCCGAGCGTCTCGCGCACATTATGGTCGGTGATAAGAACGCCGATGCCGAGGCCTTTGAGATGACGCACCAGATCTTGAATGTCGCCGACCGCGATCGGATCGATGCCCGCGAAAGGCTCGTCCAGCAACATGAAGGACGGTTTGCCGGCCAGCGCCCGCGCGATTTCACAGCGTCGCCGCTCACCGCCCGATAGCGCGATCGAGGGGGATTTCCGCAGGCGGGCGATGTCGAATTCCTCGAGCAGCGAGTCCAGCATCGCCTCACGCGCCTTGCGGTTCGGCTCCGTCACCTCCAGGACGGCGCGGATATTGTCCTCGACATTGAGTCCGCGAAAAATCGACGCTTCCTGCGGCAGGTAACCGATCCCAAGCCGCGCGCGCTGATACATCGGCAGGGCGGTCACGTCGTGCCCGTCGAGCTCGATCGCGCCTTTGTCCGGCCGCACGAGGCCGGTGATCATATAGAAGACAGTAGTCTTGCCGGCGCCGTTCGGTCCAAGAAGGCCGACCGCTTCGCCGCGGCGGACATGAATGCTGACGTCCTTGACGACGGCGCGTCCGCTGTAGCTCTTGCCCAGATTGTAGACCGCGAGCGCGCCGGCTTCCTGCGTGGAGGTGAAAGGGCGTTCCGCCACAGCTTCGCCGTCGTAGTTGCGGTACGGATCGTTGAACGGCGCTGTCGGCGCCGTCTCCTCAACCGCGGCCGCGTCATTGACGCCCCAGCCCGTTAACCGTCCGCCGAGGGCGCGCGCCGGTTTCGCGCCATCCGAAGTGAAATCGTCGTTCAATGCGGAAAGTCCTCGGCGAATCGAGCCTGGCGCCGCCTAGTCAGGTAGGGCGATCGTTTACTGCTTCGGCGCTGAATTGTCAGGGAGCTTTTTCTTTCCCGGCGCCGCTTTGTCCCCGCTATTGTCGTTGGAGCTGGGAATGAACACGCCATGGACACGTCCGCCGTCGACGTGTCCGCCGCCGTCGACAACAGCATGGCCCGTCGTCATATCGTAAGTCAGTTTGTCGCCTTTGGTGACATTGCCGCCGTCGCTCAACGTGACGTTGCCGTAAAGCCAGACTTTATTCTCAGTCTTGTCGAAAACGCCGCGGTCGCCCGTCGCGACCTGGGTCTTGGAGACCACGGTCACCGGCCCCGCGGCCTCCATATGTTTGACTTGGCTGGTCGAAGGGCTCGGCGGTTCGCCGCCTGCCTCGGTTGTCGCTGCGGCGGGCGTCGACTTGGATTGTCCGCTGCCTTCCGTCGCTTGCGCTTCGTTCTTGGCGAGGAAAATTGTCAAAGCCGAACAGGTCAATTTGCTGTCGCCCTGGATCGCGACGACATTTCCCGAGTAGATCGCCTTCTGCTCCTTGTCGAAATAGACGAGCTTATCCGCATCGATGGAGATCGGCTCTTTGGAATTGCCGCCCGGCAAAATCGCTGATGAATTGCCGCCTTTGCCGGCGGCTGATGCCGACGAAGCAATGGCGATCACAATCAGAGCGGCGCCGATGCAGGAAGCACGACGCAAGCGTGCGACGCCTGTCATGGATCGGTTTCCTTAAGCTCGCCGTTCGTACGTGCGGCGGCGTCGCCGATCTGCAAGACCGATCGTACATGGCCTTCGAAAGTCAATTCCCGGCCGTTGTCGGTCGCCGCCACTTGATCGGCGCTGATCGTCGTGCCGCCCGACGTGACGACACTGACGGGTTCGTGCGACAAATAGACTCCGGCCTTGAAATCGATATTCGCCGACTGCAGGCGCAC
>JASLHV010000412.1 GCA_030153205.1 Roseiarcus sp.
CGCTTTGCTCTTCTTCCGCGCCAGCGCATGGCGGATGAGGCGATCCACTAGTACTGCGTAGCTGACGCCGCTCGCTTCGAGAACCTTGGGATACATGCTGATATTGGTGAACCCCGGCAGGGTGTTCACTTCATTAATCAGAAGCGATCCGTCCTGTCGCAAAAAGAAGTCGACGCGCGCTAGGCCTTGGCAGCCAAGCGTTTGAAAGACATCGCCCGCGAGTTTCTGCGCCGTTGCGACGACACTGTCGGGAACGTCCGCGGGGACCTTGATCAGCGCGCCATTGTCGTCGAGATATTTCGCCTCGTAGGTGTAGAAGTCATGACGGTTGGTCGGCACGATTTCGCCAGGCGCCGACACGAGAAGGGATCCATCCTCGTTCTCGAGCACGCCGCATTCGATCTCGCGGCCAATGACGCATTCCTCGATGAGAATCTTGTCGTCGTGGCGGAAGGCCTCGGCAACGGCCCGCTCGAACTCTTGCGTCGAGGACGCTTTGGAGACGCCGATGGAGGAGCCGAGGCGCGCGGGTTTGACAAAAACCGGCCGGCCCAGCTCGCGAGAGACGGTTTCGAACGAAATCGGCTGGCCGAGCCTGAGGCTGACGAAACGGGCCGTCGGCAGCCCCGCTTGGATCATGAGGCGCTTGGCGACGTCCTTGTCCATCGCGCTCGCCGATCCAAGGACAGCGGAACCCACGTATGGAACATCGGCGAGTTCCGCGAGCCCTTGAACCGTGCCGTCCTCGCCGTAAGGGCCGTGCAAGGCCGGGAAGAGCACATCCACAGCGAGCGAGGCGCCGAGTCGGTTCGGGTCGTCTTCCTGCACGACAAGGAGCCGGCCTCGTCCGCCCGGGAGCAGACTCGCCTGCGCCCCGTGTTCAGGAACTGCGGCCGGGAAGACCCCGTCGGAGAGTGGACAAAGCAACCACTTTCCGTCGCGGGTGATCGCTATCGGGACGATCTCGTACCGTTCGGGATCGAGCGCACGGAAGATGTTGGCGGCGGACAGCACGGAAACATCATGCTCGCCCGAGCGCCCGCCGAAGAGCAGCGCAACGCGTAATTTCAAGACGAGCTCCGGAGCAGGCCTAATTCAACAACGGCCCCCAAGCCGGATCGGACGCATAGCCCGGCGTCGGCACTGGGAATTGCTGGTGTCCGAAAATATCGGACATATAAATTTTCGCGCCGGCCTCGCCGCCGGGATCGCTGAAATACATGACGTAGAGCCCGTTCGGCGCGAAGGTCGGGCCTTCATTGTGGAAGCCCTCGGTCAGGATGCGCTCGCCCGACCCGTCTGGCTTCATCACGCCAATGCCGAATTCGCCGCCCATTTGCTTGGTGAAGGCGATAAGGTCGCCCCTCGGCGACCAGACCGGCGTCGAATAGCGTCCGTCGCCGAAGGAGATACGCTTGGCGCCGCCGCCCGAGGAACTCATCACATAGATCTGCTGCGTGCCGCCACGATCGGATTCAAAGACGATCTGGCTGCCGTCCGGCGAATAGGAGGGCGAGGTGTCGATGGCGCCGGTATCGGTGAGGCGCGTCGCGGCTTTGGTGCGAAGGTCCATCGTATAGAGGTTCGATGTCGAGCCTTCGGAGAGCGACATGATCACGCGTTGCCCGTCGGGCGAGAACCGCGGCGCGAAAGTCATGCCGGGGAAATTACCGACGATTTCGTGCTGTCCCGTCTCGATATTGAGCAGCGACACGCGCGGTTCGGCGTTGCCGAACGACATGTAGGTCACTTCCTGCGCCGATGGCGAGAAGCGCGGCGTGACGACGAGGTCGTCGCCCCGCGTCAGATATTTCACATTGGCGCCGTCCTGATCCATGATAGCGAGGCGCTTGCGACGATGAGACTTCGGACCCGACTCGTCGACGAAGACGACATGCGTATCGAAGAAGCCCTTTTCGCCGGTGACGCGGGTAAAGATCGCGTCGGCGATCATATGGGCGACCCGCCGGCCATTGTCGGCCTCGGTCGTATATTGCTGGCCGGCGATCTGCTCGCCGTTCGACGTATCCCAAAGCCGAAATTGCGCGGTGACGCGCCCGCCGTCGTGATGCACGCGCCCAGTCACCACGAATTGTGCGTTGATCGTCTTCCAGGCGTCGATATTCGGCCGCGCGTCCGGATTGGCTATCTTTTCCGGAAACGTATTTGGATCGAGCGGCTGCAAGAACACCGAGTGAGCGAAATCGTTGCCGATAATGCCGCTCAACTGAACCGAGCCCTCATCGCCGGCCAAAGGCGGTACGGCGATCGTCACTGGTTTGAAGTTCGAGCCAGGGCGAACGATGATGTCGCCTTCCGCATGGGCGGCGATCGGGGCAGCGAAAAAAAGCGCCAAGAAAACGGCGAGGCGAGGCAGGATATTTTTCTTCAGATTCATGTCAGGCGATCTCATTGGGACGTCGTTCAATCTTAGGCGGCGGACAGTGACGGCGCTTTGTCACCCGAGAGCGTTTTCGGGATCGAAATGCACCGTCTTAGTCCTCCATTGCTCGAAAAACGGCGCATATTGCGAGGGGACTTGCAGCGGGTTGCAGCGAAGGACGGCGCGCATCGCGCTATCGGCGTAAGCGCGCCAGGCGGGGTCCGAAGGCGGATTGATCAATTGCGGATGCGCCGACAGCGACCCATCCGCATTGAAGGCGACTCGGATTTCGGCGATGTATTTCACGCCTTCCGGCATCGTCGGCGGCGGTTGCCAGCATCGCAAATAGGCGTCCGTCAGCCAGCCGTCGATCGCCGCCGACATCGAGGGCGATAGGCGCTGCGCATTCTGCGTCGGCAGACCTTGCGGCGTCACGCTGGCTTGCTCGATGTTCCGGGTCTTGCTCTGCCCGATCAGCTTGGCGATGCTGTTGGGATCAAAGTTGCGATGCGTCTCGGTCGGCGTATCGGGCGTTTTTGGCTTTGCCTGCGGCTTCGGCGGATCGTCCGATTTCGCGTCGTCGAGAAGCTTCGCCATCTGATCCGGCTTCGGCTTTTCGACTTGCTTGGGCCTCGTCGGCGGCGCGGGCGGCGTCGGCGGCGGTTGCGGGTCCGGGCGCGCCTGCGGCCGATCGACTTCCGCGTCCTCGCGCACGGGCGGAGGCGGCGGCGCAGCGGCTTCGTGCTGGGGCGCAGCCGGGCGCTCAGGCGGTTTCGGCGCTGCGGGCGCCGGCGGGGTGGGCGTAGGAGGCGTGGGCTTTTCAGGGGGCGGGGGCGGCTCGCTCTGCGTCTGTTCGACAGGCTTGGGCGGCAGCGCTTGCTCGACGGGCGGGGCGGGCTTTTCGACAGGCTTGGCGGGTTTGGCGTCCCGTTCGCCTTTCATGATCTCGTTGAACTGGTTTTGCGTAATCGTCTCGACCGGAATCGTCTCGCCCGCGTCGTCGAACTTCGGCGCGCCCGTAAAGCCGATCAGGATCGCGGCGAGCAGCGCTCCATGAAGCACGCCCGATACGACAATTCCTGATTTTGGCGACTGCTCGCTCAACCCTCAAAAGCCCCGTTCAGTGCTTGTCCGGTTCGGTGACCAGCGCGACTTTTTTGTACCCAGCGCTCGTCACCATCGCCATAATCTCAGCAACCTTTCCGTACTGAATGTTTTTGGCCGCGCGCAAATAGATGCGCTGATCGAAACCGTCCTTCGCCACCGCCTGCAATTTGGCGACGAGGTCGTTTTCCTCGATTTGCGTATCCATCAGGTAGACTTGCCCCTGATCGTTGATGGCGATTGACACCGGCTTCTGATCGATATTGAGCGGACCGGCCTTGGTCTGCGGCAAGTCAACGGCGACGCCTGTCGCCAGCAGCGGCGCCGCGACCATGAAAATGATCAACAACACCAGCATCACATCGATGAAAGGCGTCATATTGATGTCGGCCATGGCGCCATAACGCGGCACGCCGCGCCGTCGTCTGCCGCCCTTGCGTCCTGCCGCCGCGATCGACATGCCCATTTCTTTTCGTCCTTATCTCGGCGT
>JASLHV010000458.1 GCA_030153205.1 Roseiarcus sp.
CGACAAGACGCCTCAGTCTCCTCGAGGAAAGAAGACGACGAAACCGGCCAAGGAAAATGCCGCTATTTAACTGTCGGCCTTGTTCTCCTCGCCTTCGTCGCGCGTTTAAGCGCCTGCCGCGCCTTCGCCGCGCGTTTAAGCGCCCGCCTCGTCTTCTTGCCGATTTTTTTTCGCGGCGGCCGTTTGGGCGTCGAAGGGTCCAGATCCTGTTCTCGAACATCCGGCGGGGGCGGGCTGCCGTTCCGCTCGCGAAAAGTCGGGGTTGGGAATTCCGGCACAATTAATTCCGGAAAATCCTTTGGCGGGTCGTCGATGGCGTCCCGGGTGTGAACCGTCGTTGCAGAAGTTTCGATCAAAACTCCATTCGCCAATAGCGTAAGGAGGGCGGGGCCCTCGCATCCCTGCGATAGATCGCCGCTGATTGCGCTCAATGACCGCTTGAAAGCAAGATCAGAGCGCTGCAGCGCCGGCCGGTCCTGCCAAGTGTAGTCGAAAGCGCTGCTATAATCTCTGAAGATTTCAAACTCCGACACGGCGAGAATCCTTCGCCGTCTGTCGAAATAATAGAGCCAATTGCCCCGCCACGCCTGTTCCTTGATGTCGTCCCAGAAATCGAGGGGCTCAATCTCATCCCGCCCCTCCATGCCGACGAATTCACGATGACGGCTCGCCGCGTCGTGAATCAGTAAAGTCTCCACCAGGTAATACTCCCTGACAAAAAACTTGGGGGCTTCCTGCGCCTCAGGGTTTGGGCGCTGCGGTATTCTGATCGGCCAACCGATCTTCCAATCCCTAACCGCAAAGTTGAATCTGCGTTTAAGGTCTTTTGGCGTATTTCGCTCAGATCTCTTCGCCATAGGAGTGAGTTTAGCCGCTTACGTCGTCGCCTTAAAGATCGTTCCGTAGCCCAACCGCGGGCGGGCGCGCAACCCGCCGCCGTCATGCGCCTTTTCATCGATCGCGGGCAGGGCGCTGTCTTCCGCCGCTGAGCAGGGCGCGAAGAGCAAGCGAGCTTGCTACGACGCCAAAGAGCGCTCAACGCTTTCTTTCAGGCTCAAGCTTTTTTGTTCGGCTCTGAGAAAAACATCTGATACATATAAGTACTATAGTACGAGTTGGCGGTATCGACGATGACGATGAAGATGACGGTGACGATCCTAACGATCGGACACTCCAATCATGACTGGCCGACTTTCCAACGCTTGCTCGAGATCGCCGCTATTCAAACGATCATCGACGTTCGCTCTTTTCCGACCTCGCGACTGGCGCACTTTCATGGCCCAGCTTTGAAAGAAAGGCTGGCCTTCCATCAAATCGCCTACGCCTATCTCGGCGATCAATTGGGCGGAAGACCGCGCGAGGGCGGCGCGCTCGACTACGAACAAATGGCGAAGCGACCAGAATTTGACGAGGGCGTTAAACGCGTCATCGACATTTCATGGAATCGGCGAGCCGCGCTTTTATGTTCTGAACATGAGCCCTTGACGTGTCATCGCTGCCTTCTCGTCGGACGCGAGCTTGCGCGTCGCGGCGCAGAAGTCGCCCATGTGTTGCGGAACGGATCGATCGAAGCGCAGAAAGCGACGGAGGACCGTCTGCTGACGCTGGCGCGTTCGAAGACGAGCGATCTTTTCGCCTCTCGTGAAGAGGAATTGGCTAAGGCTTATCGCGCTCAGGCGGCTCGGCTCGCCAAAGGTTCACGTTCGCGTTGAAGATGCGCGCCGGCGTCGGGCTGCTTGGTGTAGAAAGTCCGGAAAGCCGATCGCATTAGGCGTCTGACGTCTAAACATTAGCCGGTCGTACTCATTACCTTCCTCCACGGCAAAGTCCCGTTGTCTCCGCGCGTCGCGGCCAGCGAAACCTCGGGGCGGCGTCGTAAGACGCCAATAAATGAAGTAAAAATATGCAGTAAAAGATACTTTTGTACTTTACAAAGGTACGTCATATACTATGATCAATACAGTAGTTGATAATAGTTGCGTAAGCGAGGCGTAAAATGCTCGAGTTATTTTCGCGTCCGCCTGTCCGGCTCATCTCGGAAGACCTGGAAAGCGCGATCGGGCGGCGCCCGCCCTATCATTGGTACCGCCAACCCGCGCCACTGCCGATCAGCGCCGCGGTTGCAAGCTCCTTGTTACAGAAAGCGATCAGGCGAGGGCGCCTCGACTTCGCGTTGCAGGCGGCCTCGCGTTTGCTCTCGCTCGAACCTTCAAGACTTTGGCGCGAGCTTGTCGGCGTCGCCGCCGCCGATGTCGGGCTCGGCGATCTCAATGGGCTGGGGCTCGCCGCAGCCGCGCTATCGGGAAGGAAGAGACGAAACCAGGCCGGCGGCGATTGGCCGACGGCTTGTCTCATCGTCAGCGCGCTGACCGCAGCGCCGAAATGTCGCGCCGCCGACGACATGCGGCGGGTCCTGGCGACAAGCGATTTCGCGGAAGGGCGGGCCGCGATGAAGAGCTTGGCTTTGGCCGATCTGATGCGGATCGTGCTGAGCGGGGAGCCGGCGATGGAGCGCGCTTTGGCGCTACGCGCAGCGCTCACCGACGACGGGCGGATCTGCGATCGCCAGGCAAGGCGAAGAGTGGGGCAAAGTCTATTTACCGCGCTCCGTCAGGCCGGCTCGCCGACAAGTCTCGTTGAAGTCGCCCGTCAATGCTTCCTTCGCACAGGGAGCATCGCCGCGCCGCTTCTCCTCATCTTGTCGCAAGAGGCGAACCAACCGGCTGAAATCGCGGCTGACGAAAAGCCCGTCGAGGCGATGATCGGGCCCGTTCCGGCCTGGGCCTATGACATCGAGACGCGCGAGGGTAGGGAGGCGCTCGCGCTTTTCTTGAGAAGCGACGCCCGCGCCGCTTATTGGATTCGAAAGCGCGTCCCGACGCGGCGAAGGCTTTTTCGCTTGGGCGAATGTCTCTTTCGCGTCGAAGGCTCTCTCGTCGCCAATCGATTGCGTTGGCCGCTCGGCGATTGGCTGCGAGCGGAGGCGGACGAAGCCGTCATGGAAGGCGCCGGGGAGGGCGACCTGCCTCGCCTCCTTCAAGACGATATTGCGCGCCTCAACCAGTTTCGCGCGCTCGCCGCCGGGTCGGCAGGCAAGGCCTGATCCGGCGTCCTCCAGCGCGACGCCTTTCCACCGCCGTCCCAGCCATCGCTCTCCCTTATCCCTCATCCCTTATCCCTCATCCCTCATCCCTCATCCGTCATCCCCCTCGCCGCCAACCCCTTTTCCGCCCATCAAACCGTAGAGAAATCCATGAATAAGTTTTCAAGTCCGCCCTTTGACGGGTCAAGACGCAGCTTCATCGGCGGCTCTGACGCCCGCGTCATTATGAGCGCGGACGAGGAGGCGATCTTGCGGCTTTGGCGCGAGAAACGCGGCGAAGTCGAACCCAAGGACCTCTCCAACGATCTCGTCGTCCAACTCGGCCTCGCAACCGAGGCGCTCAATCGAGAATGGTACGAGCGTTATACCGGCCATATCGTCAAGCTCGTTCAACATCGCATGCACCATCCTGTTCTGCGTTGGATGGCCGCGACATTGGACGGGATGATCGAGCGCGGCGGCGTCCGATCGGTCTTTGAAGCCAAATTCATGCTGCCCTGGTCGTTTTCGGAAGCCGGAGCCGCCGATAAGCATATGGCGCAGCTCCAGCACAATATGTGGGTGACGGGCGCGAAAGCGGCGGCGCTGTCGATCGTCACCGGCGGCGGCAAATGGGTCGAGATGACCATCCCCGCAGATTCGCTCTACCAGCATCTCCTCTTGACGGCGGAAAAGCGCTTCTGGCGCTGCGTGCAAAGCGGGGAAAAGCCGAGCCCGTTCGGGATCGAACCGCCGCGACCGCCGATCGAGGCGATGAGGATCGTCGATATGAGCGCCTCCAACTCCTGGGCGGAATTCGCCAGAGCCTATCGCGCGACCAGAGAGGCTCATGGCGCGCATGAGAAGGCGAAAAGCGAACTTAAGGCGCTGATGCCGGACGACGCCAAGGAGGCGCTCGGCCATGGCGTCAGGGCCAAGCGATCGAAGTCTGGCGCGGTCAGTTTTGATCTCTTAAGCGTGGAGGACGGCGATGCAGCGCGCCAGTGAGACGGTCGGGGCGATCGCGGCGGCGCTCGCCAAGGCGCAAGGCGAATTGACCAATCCGGAAAAGTCCTTGACCGCTGTCATGAGGTCGCAAGATCCGCGCGAAGGCGACAGGATCTTTCGTTACGCTTCGCTGGCGGCGGGTCTCGACATCGTCCGAAAGGCGCTCGCGAGGCAGGAGATCGCCGTGCTGCAAACGACCAACGTCGATGCGCAATCGGACTTTATTCGACTGACCACTATGCTCGCCCACGCCTCGGGGGAATGGCTTTCCTCGGAATGGCCGGTCTGCGCGTTGCGAGAGATCGCCTTTCCCCGCCGAATGGGCGCCGCGCTGACCTACGCGAGACGCTACGCGCTCTTCACCTTGGTCGGCATCGCCGGCGAGGACGATCTCGATGCGCCGGATCTCGAGCCCGCCGCGCCGACAGCGCCCCAGAGCGGAGCGGCCGGCCTGGACCAACAGGACCCGCGCTCGGCTGAGAAGGTCGAACAAAACGATCCGCCCGATGCGGCGACGATGTCCTCTTCGCCCTTTCCGACGCCGCAGGCTCGGCGCGGAGCAACGATCCGCCCGCTTGCGCCGCGCCTTGAGGGAAAAGAATCGGCGGCGCTGCGCGACCGATTGATCCAAGAATTGGCGGCGATCGCAACGCCGGATCAGACTGCGCTCTGGGCGCGGCAGAGTCTTCCCTTCCGCGATCGGCTCACGCCCGACGACGCCCGCGCGGTCGAAGCCAGCTTTCGACAGAGGTTGGCGACGCTCGGCGAAGAAGGATATAGCGGCGCTGGCGTCGCAGACGAGCCGCTCGACGGGGCCCAAGAGGGCTCAGGTACCGTCAAGCTAGCCAGCGGCCTTCAAACAATTGGCGAAGACGTCTTGCCGCAGGCGGCTGGAGAACCCACTCTGCCGTCGTCGCGCAGATCGAATGGCCTTCGATCGCATGGCGACGACACGCAAGGCGAAGAAACCTGTAGCGAGGAAAAAGGCGCGCCTTCGCCCCTCGCGGGCAAGGTCATTCGCCTGCGCGACAAGGAGCACTTGCGATTTGTCGCCACCCTGCCTTGTCTCGTTTGCGGCCGGCTCCCGGCGGACGCTCATCATTTGCGCTTCGCCCAGCCGCGCGCGCTCGGCCGAAAGGTCAGCGATGAGTACACCGTGCCCGTCTGCCGGCTGCATCATCGGGAAATCCATCGACATGGCGATGAGGGGGCATGGTGGAGACGGTGTAATATCGATCCGGCGCCGGTCGCGCTGCGGCTTTGGCGACAATCGCATACCGCTGTTGGCCGAGACTCTCCATAAAATACCCTCGAGGGGCGCCAAGCAAAGCAAAGAGACTCTCGCTCGGCGGAAGAGTCGCCACGCTCATGACGAGCGTACACTTTACGGGTAATTGAAGTGTTCGGGCGCGTGCTAATTTAGCAATCGAAATACCGACGGGCCGCACAAGTATCGTTCGCCGCGATAAAAGCATGAAGGCCGTCACGACGATTTAGAACGTCTCGCCTACGGTGATGCGACCTACTAAACTTTGCGGCGGGGAATATTTGCTGCGCGATGGCGGCCGGATGGCAAGGTAAAACCGTTGACGATTCGTCGCCCGCAAGCCAGGGCGTTGCTTGCGCCGAGAGGTTGGCGCAACGAAAAATAAGCCGCAATATCGCTCAGATTTCGATGAAGGATTTTACCCTTCACGCCGTAGGTCGACTCTGGCCTATGGGAGAGGATGAGGCGACGCTTGGTTGTATCCTCTTGTGCGTTTCGCCACCGCGTCAACTTTACTTTTCGCATACATAAGACCATCGACTCCGATTTGATAATCGCGAGCGGGGCAAGGTGGAGGGTTCGATGAACAACACTTCCAGCTTCGAATTGATCTCGTGGGATATCGTTCACTCAGATCATATGAGCGATGTGGCGGAGAAGCTCGTGTTTCGGGGCCATATTGTCGCGCTATTCGCCTTCAGTGTGGCGGCGGCGGTCTTGGGGATTTTGGCGGCGCTCACCTAACTGATCGAGAAGCCCAAATGGCCCGGCCGAAGTCGAGAAAAGGGGACGTCGGGGCAACGGGGCGCCAACACGCCTCGGGACATTGGAAAGACATCGGCGGGTTAAAATACGTTATCTTTCATTGTCTTAAGAGTGTCTTTGCCTGTCCTGGCCGCGTCACGAGACAGTTCAGCGCGCGAAGGGGCTTCAGAAGGGGACCCATTACTCTGCCCGCCTGACCAGGCGATTCTTGCCGACCTCGTTGACCCCTCCGAAGGTTTGACGACCTCGCTGTCTGACGCCTGTTGAACAGCCCAAATTGCCGCTTGAGTGCGATTGTGCACCTGGATCTTACGAAGAATGGCTTTCACATGTACTTTGACGGTCGCCTCAGCAATATCAATCTTACGAGCGATAACCTTATTGGAGTCGCCATCGACGAGACAATTCAAAATACGCCTTTCTTGAAGCGACAGACGAGGCGCCACCATGCGATTGCTAGGCAACAGGACGACAGGCTCCGCGTTTGAAGCGGGGGCCTCTCGGTTTGCATTGTTCAATACGATTTGAAGGACGTCCGCGGGCATCAGCGTCTCGCCGAGCATTACTAGCTCAAGAGATTTTATGAAGGCTTCGCAAGTCGTTGCCGACGTGAAATAGGCGTTTGCCCCTGCTTTGAACGCCGAGACTACCTCGCCATGTCGATACGCGTCGGCGACGACACTCACGCGCGCAGTTCTGTATGTTTTCCTGAAGGATCGAATCTGCTCATCTGTGTCATCGCCCGCGCCGATAACAAGCAATAAATTTTCGAGGCTCGAAGCCTCCACGACCGCCTCTTCACATTTGGAAACCGAACATAGGATTTGGAATCGCGCGTCTCGGAGGATCCGCGCTAAGCCTTGGCGAAATAGAATATGCGGCTGGACCAGGACGGCCAAATAGGCATCGCTCTTTTGCTTCACCGGCCTCACGG
>JASLHV010000469.1 GCA_030153205.1 Roseiarcus sp.
CGCGCTGGATGTACGGTTTCCCACCGGCCGCAGCTTTTCGCAGTAAGGCAAGTTGCTTCCGATTGCGAGACAACAACGACCTCATGAGGTCGCCGTTTTAGAACAGCCTTTCGGAAGAGCGAGCGCTCGTCCGCATACACCATAATCAGCGCGTCCGATATCTAAAATAACGACCGATGCCGTTATTTCGTGCTCGGTCCTTTGAGCGATGAGGACATCGTAGATGCGCATGGAAAGAGCGGCGACATCGTCGGATTTCAAGATTCCGATGGTGATAGAAGCTCAAATCCCCCGCTTCCACTTGAAACTACGGGTCAATAGCTTATGTTAGCTGGGTGAGGCCTTACGGCTTTGGTGAGCCGCGTGTACGGATACCCGTCAAACGGCTTCTGGCTCGCCCATTTTCATTGAACTGACACCCAGATCGCGCGGGGTGTCTTAGCACTCGCAACAGACCGCAGCCTATCTCGCGCGGCGGCGGCGTTAGCGCGCAGGCAGAAAGCTTATCCATTGACCTTCTTCGATGGCTTCGGCCTGGACGAAGCGATCATGCGTGCGATCGCAGAGGAAAAGCACGCCGCTCCCGCTCCAATCCGAGAGCGAACGATGCCGATTGCCATGTCGCGTAGCGACGAGATCGTTGCCATGTCGCGAAGCGACGGGATCGGCATCGATCAGACCGGCAACGGAAAGCGCTCCGCCCTCGCCGCCGCCGAGCGCAACAAGCAAGGACGCGAGATGACCAAGGAAGAGCTTCTGCAGTTTGAAGGCCTCGTCATGGAGATATTGCCGGATGCGCGGTATCGCGTTCAGCTTGATGCCGGCCATACAGTGATCGTCTACACGGCCGGGCGAATGAAGAAGAACAGGATCAAGACCCTCGCCGGCGATCGGGTGACGGTGGAGGTTTCGCCTTATGACCTGGATAAAGGAAGAATGATCTTTCGCCACAAGGACGAACGCGCCGGAACCGGCAGCCGGCCGCCACAACGCAACACCTTTCGGCGACGGTGATCAGCGATGCCCAATGAGTTTACCGACGACAATAACGATGTCACACGCGACCAAGGCACGATCATGCGGATATTCACATTCAAGTCTGAAGCGAAACCTCACCTCCGTGCGTTTGCGGGCGATTTGGCCGGCAACCAGCTGCCGCAGCAGCTCGGCCCCTGGCATGCGACCGGCACCATCGCGCCCAGCCAAAACCCTCCTCACAATCTTTCCCGCGACGTGATCGAGGCGGCTATCAAGGACAAGGGCTTTCAGCTTTGGCGTCTGAGCAAACCGGCGCCAGCGGACGCGACTGAGTAAGATGCCGGCGAACCCGGCACTCAAAACGGAGCTCCTGGCGGGTAAGGGATCGTGAGGATCTGCGAACGTGCTCAATTTCCCAAACCAGAGCAGAGTTTTTGATCAAAGCCGACGTGCGGTCCGGTTCTGGGGCCACGATAGCGCTATGGAGTGGTCATTCTTCGTAACCGAAGACGCGCTCAAACGATTGCAACCGGGTCTAGCGTACAATGAAGAGAGCCTGCTGCTCGCCTTTGACGCCCACCGGGCGGCAATCCACGCTGCCGCGATGAGGGCGTTTGAAAGAAAGCGAAAGGGCTCTTATGAACTTGCGGTCGCAGACTTCTGACTTTTTCAGATCGAGCGTGTTGCGACCATAATCTGACTGGAACAACTCAGCACTGGGCGCGCCCCATAAGGCGGCTCTGCCTTGATCGTTACGCGTCGGAGAGCGACGCCACGGTTGCCCGCAAGACGCCGGCGTAGAGAGATCAGTTGGCGGAGAAAGAGGCTCCAATGGCGAACATCGATGCCCACGTGGTGAAATTCCAGTGCCCGAGCTGCGGTCACGACCTTGAACAAGACATTGGACGATTGAAGTCGGGCGAACACATGCGATGTCCCGGCTGCGGGATCGGCATCAACGTTGATACGAACCGCTTGGCCAACGCCGCAGAAGAAATGCATAAGGCCCTTGGCAAAATGCCTCCGGAAATCACGATCAAATTCTATCGATGAGCTTGCATTCACCGCGAGCGCAACGGCATGCGCCCTTGGACTGGGGAAACATTTTGCGCCGAGATCCAAAAAAAGTCGGTGTCAACGACGCACAGGTCGACATGAGCGCCCTCGGCGGCGGCTTGGCGCGGTATGGTCAACCAAGCCACGGACGCAGGATTGCGGTTGCGCCCTTCGCACTTCGCCATAAAGATTTTTCCGTGGCCGTACGCGACTGCGCGCCACCGCCAGGATCATGGCGATGGGAGATTTATCGCGCCGGCAGAAAGAGCGCGATTCAACGCTCGCGGACTTTCTTCGAGACTGCGAGCGCAGCGGAGCGTGCGGGAAGTGCGGCGCTGGCATCATTGCTCAGTGAGCATCCGGACTAACAGCGGCGCTTACTCTTGAGTTCGGCCGTGAGCGCCAGATGCTCGGCTCAGTTATGGCGCCCGTCGGTCTTTCACCGCGAAATTACAAACGATAGGCCGGGTACGCCTCAGTTCGCCGACGGCGAAGCGAACCGTCGCCGCTCGCGCAAGGGCTACGAATCGCCGTAGACGCGATGACGGCTACTTACCAGCCTCTTCCGCGGCTAGACGAACGCGTCGGCGCAGCGCTCCACCTCTATTGCTGCGCGGCAGCGGACGAGAGGCTACGAAGCCCCCAGCCGCAGTAGCGCTTTCCCTAACTCCTCCGGACAAACTGTCAGTCGGAAGCTGGTTGGAAAGCGAACGCCAAAAAGCCCATCTTTCTGAGTGAGTTAATGGTGGGCGCACAAGAAGTCGGATATGTGTTCTATCTCAGTGGCTTACGCCCGGGTGCGGGCGCTTAGCGTCCTTTGAAAGCATTAGGGTATTTTCGACGCGCCCCGAACCCAGCATTTTGCTGCGCTAAGTGTTCGCATTGCGCTTTGGCACCACGCGTCAGCACGTCCTTACTC
>JASLHV010000578.1 GCA_030153205.1 Roseiarcus sp.
GATCAGGAAGAAATGCGTCTCGTGATACATCGGCGCGAGCAGCGCCAGAACGAAAAGATAGATCGGATGATCGGCGAAGCTCAGCCAATGACCGATCCCATTGGCGTAGCTCCAGAGCAGCCCGATTTCGAACGCCGTCCAAATCGGAACGGCTGAAAGGAACGTTCGCGTCATGCCTTCGATATTCTGGCTGTTGAACCAGAAGACATTGCTCGGTTGATCGGCGGGGAACTTGGCGTTGTATTTGAAGCGAACGCCTTGGGCGCGCAGCCGATAGAGGCGAAACTCGAAAGCGCTGTAGAAGAGGAAGACGGCGACGCAATTGACCGCGAAGAGACGCAAAGCCCAGCCGGGTTCGAGGGTCCTTAAAACCGCCGTCGGCGGAACGACGAAAGCCCAATAGACGGCGGCCGAGGCGGCGAAAAGGAGGTTCCAGGGCAGGAAATAATGCGGCAGCCAATACAGCAGCGCGAGCGGCTTTAGCGGAAACCTGAACAGCGGCGCAATTTCGATGCGGGCGTTCGGCTTCCAGTCGCCGCGCTTATTGCGCGTTCCGATGGCAAGATCATCCATGGATTTCCTCCCAAAGCCGTTGTGAAGCGGCGAGGCTCCGGTCATTCGCCGAAAATAAACGTCTACCCGGCGCCTCCGCTGAGACATTTGCCCAGACTAAAACATTTGGCCACCTCATTGCGAGGAGCCGAACGAGCGGCGCGGAGCGCGACATGACGGCGGACGGCCCCGGGGTGCAGGTTGGAACGGTCGACGCCCTGTTGGCTCAATTGTGTATTCATCACGATCTGATGATGCTGACCGCCGACAACGATTTCAGGAGCGTCGCCGGTCAGTCTGCGCTTAAAGTGTGGAACGAGGCGAAATTGCGCAGCTTGGAGCGCATTTTTGCGTCGCCTCCGCGCGATCACGCCCCGCCGCTCTGACGCTTCCCCTCCCGATCCAACCCCGCAAACTCCTCCTCGCTCAGTACAATCCCTGCCGCCGCGACATTCTCCTCGAGATGCGCCGTCTTCGACGTTCCCGGTATCGGCAGCATCACGGGGCTCCGCTTCAATACCCAGGCGAGCGCAATCTGGCTTGGCGCCGCTTTGTGGCGATGCGCGATCGTATCGAGCAATCCGCCTGGTTTGGCGAGCTCCCCGGCGGCCAAGGGAAACCACGGGATGAAACCGACGCCTTGCTTCTCGCAATAATCGAGTACGGCTTCGCTGGCGCGGTCGGCGAGATTGTAGCGGTTTTGTACCGTGGCGACTTTGAAATATTTCGAAGCCGCCTCGACCTCTTCGACCGAGACCTCGCTCAAGCCGGCATGGCGAATGATTCCATCGTCAAGGAGCTGCTTCACCGCCGCGAATTGTTCGTCGCGCGGAACCTTGGAATCGATACGGTGCAATTGCCAAAGATCGATCCGCTCGACGCCGAGTTTGGCGAGACTCTTCTTGGCTTGCGCGATCAGATAGTCGGGCCTGCCCTCCGGCGACCAGCGGTCGGGGCCGGATCGGGTCAGCCCCGCCTTGGTCGCGATCGCAAGGCCCTTGTAGGGATGCAGCGCCTCGCGGATCAGCTTTTCCGAGACATCCGGTCCGTAGGAATCGGCGGTGTCGATGAAATTCACGCCGAGGTCGGGCAGGCGCTTGAGCGTTCGTAGCGCCTCCGCCCGATCGGCCGGTTCACCCCAGATGCCGCGACCGGTGATCCGCATCGCGCCGAAGCCCAAGCGATGCACGGCGAGTTCGCCGCCGATTTTGAAGACGCCGGAGGCGGAAGCGTTTGCAAGGGCCATGATCTTGTTTCCTTGAACCAATCGACGGAGGGGAAAGCGCGACGGCGAATGATTGCTTTTGTCGCGCCCCGCTTGGTGTATAAGCCCGGCGGGCTGGGCGCGGAGGCGTCCCCAGGCGATCTATGCGCCGCCCCCTTTAAGTCAAGGCGTCGAAAATGGTTGAGAACCGGTGGTATCCCGATAGCTGGCGCGCCAAGCCCGTGGAGCAGGCGCCTGTCTACGCCGACGCGCACGCGCTTGCGGACGTCGAGAAGCAGATCGCCGGGTTTCCGCCGCTGGTTTTTGCCGGCGAGGCGCGCAAGCTCAAACGGGCGTTGGGCAAGGCGGCGGCGGGCGAGGCCTTCCTGCTGCAGGGCGGCGATTGCGCCGAAAGCTTCGCCGAACATTCGGCCGACAATATCCGCGATTTCTTCCGCGTCTTCCTGCAGATGGCGGTCGTCATGACTTTCGCCGGCTCCTCGCCGGTGGTGAAGATCGGGCGCATCGCCGGCCAATTCGCCAAGCCGCGTTCGTCCGGGACCGAGACGATCAATGGCGTGGCGCTGCCGGCTTATCGCGGCGACATCATCAACGACATCGCCTTCACGCCGGAATCGCGCGAGCCCGATCCGCGCCGTCAGTTGGAGGCCTATCGGCAGTCGGCGGCGACGCTCAATCTCCTGCGCGCCTTCGCGACCGGCGGCTACGCCAATCTCGAAAACGTGCACCGCTGGATGCTCGGCTTCGTCAAGGACAGTCCGCAGTCTGGACGCTACCAGGAACTCGCCGATCGGATCACCGAGACGCTTGGGTTCATGCGCGCCATCGGTCTTGACCCAGAGGCCCATCCCGAATTGCGCGCGACCGATTTTTACACCTCGCACGAAGCTTTGTTGCTCGGCTTCGAACAGGCGCTGACGCGCGTCGATTCGACGACCGGCGATTGGTACGCGACGTCAGGCCATATGATCTGGATCGGCGACCGCACCCGCCAACTCGGCGGCGCGCATGTCGAATATTGCCGCGGCGTCAAAAATCCGATCGGCCTCAAATGCGGGCCGAGCCTGCAGCCGGATGATCTCATCCGGCTGATCGACGTGCTTGATCCGACACAGGAGCCCGGTCGCCTCACGCTGATCTGCCGCTTTGGCGCCGACAAGGTCGAGGCGGCGCTGCCGCCGCTCCTGCGCGCCGTCAAGCGCGAGGGCCGTAAGCTTCTTTGGTCCTGCGACCCGATGCACGGCAACACGATCAAATCGGCGACAGGGTACAAGACGCGACCTTTCGAGCGGATCGTCGGGGAGATCAAAAGCTTCTTCGCCGTTCACAAGGGCGAGGGAACCCATGCCGGCGGCGTGCATCTCGAAATGACGGGCAAGGACGTCACCGAATGCACCGGCGGCGCACGGGCGATCAGCGAGGCTGATCTTCACGATCGCTACCACACCTATTGCGATCCGCGCCTTAACGCCGAACAGGCGATCGAAGTCGCTTTCCTGGTCGCCGAGCTGTTGAAGGCCGAGCGGCTGGCCGCGGGCGTCAAACACGTCGACGCCGCGGAATAGGCTGATCCCTGCGTGAAGGCGTCGCCGAGCCGGGCGACGGCGGCGTCTTGTCATTCCCAGCTATGGCATCCAAACCGCGCCACGGCGGCGAGGCTTCCCTGTGCGCATAAGTGCGCTTTTATGCTTGTTTATGCGGTTATATGCCATATAGTGGTAACGGATCAGCCATTCCACGCACAAAACCGCAAATCCAAAATGTCTTCCGCCCCTGTGAGTTACGACGATCTCATCCCCGCGGAGCGCCAACGCCTGCTTTTGGCCTGCGTCGAGCGGGACGGTCGTATCGCCTCGGTCCAGGCGGCGGCGCAATTCGGCGTCTCCGAGGACACGATTCGGCGCGACTTGCGCGACCTCGCCGACGCCGGCTTGCTCGACCGCGTCCATGGCGGCGCTTTGCGCAAAGCGCCGGCTTCGCATCCCTTTGAGAC
>JASLHV010000522.1 GCA_030153205.1 Roseiarcus sp.
CTTGTCGATGTCGTTGATCATCTTCTCGGCAATCGCCAGCTTGTCTGGCGTGTCGCGAATAATGATCGCGTTCTGCGCGTTCAATTGTTGCAGCCGCTTCAGGTCGAGCAACTGGCGCAAACCGGTTACGATTTCCGTCAGGTCCTGCGCCTGCACTGTATTCGACAGATAGAAAGTCCTTACGATCTGCTCTTCATAGTCACGGCGCTTCTGCGGCTGATCCGGAATCACGAAAATAATGTTTTCGGTCACCGGCTTCCAGAACGCCTTGCTCTCCATCGACACGATGTCCAGCGCCTGTTGCAGGGTCACGTTGGTCAGATCGACGGGGATGCGCCGGGCAGGGAAGTCTGCGTCGTAAACAATCGTCAGGCCCGCGAGCTTGCCGATTGTGTCGAACACGATCTTCGCGTCATTCACCATGTGCAAGCTGATCGGCGCGCGAGACAGCGGCCTGATCTCGGGTGGCATCGAGGCCAGAACAGGCGTCGATGCTTCCGCAGCCGCAGCCGCCGCGGCATCAGCCGCAGCCGCCTTGTGCTCCACCTCGGCGATCATGTCCGAAGTCTTGCGGATTTCTTGGTCCGCCATCGAGCTCGACGGGTCCATTGCCGCCGCTCGCTGAAATTCGCCCAGCGCAGCCGGCAAGTTGCCTTGCTCGCGCAGCTTTACACCCTGCTTGATGTGAAACGCACCAGCCTCGAACCGCGCTTGATTGAATTTGATCTGATACTCGGCGTTCTCGGGCTGCTCTTTGAGCGCCTTTTGATAGAAGTCGTACGCCGCGTCGTAATCCTGGAGGTTCTCGGCCTTGCGCCCTTGCTGATAATCAGGCTTGCCCTTTGGACAGCCGGCGGCCAATATCCCCACACCCGCGCACAAAATGATCTTGGTCCATCCTCGCATGTACTCTCCGTGGCTCGGGCTCGAATCGATGCAACTCTAGCACCGGGTTAGAGGGGGGACAAGCAACCGAAGGTTGGCTGTCTTGCATACATAACCCCCGTGCGTCTAACATTTAATTCTATCGTCACACAGGATTTACAGGATGCCGAAGCCCGTACCCGTTGCTCAAAAACAACCCGGTAAGCAGACACCCAAGGGGAAGGACGCGCAAAAGGAAACTGTCGTCGCCCAGAATCGGGCTGCTTCCTACAATTACCATTTGCTCGACAAAGTCGAGGCCGGCTTGGTCCTCCATGGTACCGAAGTTAAGGCCTTACGGGAAGGCAAAGCCAACATCCGCGACGCCTATATCGACTTCCGGCCCACCGGCCCTTGGCTGGTCAATGCCCACATTGCCCAGTACATGCCGGGCGGCCCCTGGAACCACGAGCCCCTGGGCTCCCGTAAGCTGTTGCTGCACAAGAACGAAATCAATAAGTTTGCGGGTCGCGTCGAGGCCAAAGGTTTAACCGTCATCCCTCTGCGGATATACTTCCGAGACGGCATCGCGAAATGCGAAATTGCCCTGGCCCAAGGTAAGAAGACCTGGGACCGCCGTCAGGACGAGCGCACCAAAGAAGCTCGCCGCGAAGCGGACCAAGCTATGTATCGCAACCGGAGGCGATAAAAACTCAATCATGCAGATCAAGATCGACACCACCCCCTATGCCAATCTGGAGACCGACGCCATCGTCTCCTACGTTTTCGACGAAACTGATCCCATCCAAGGTACTCTCGCCGATATCGACAAGTCCGCCAACGGCCTCCTCAAAAAGCTGGCGACCGGCGCTGAATTCTCCGGTAAGCCCTTGGAAATGACCCTGATCCACGCGCCAGCGGGCCTCAAGGCCGCCCGCCTGTTGCTGGTCGGTGCAGGGAAGCGCGACAAGTTCGACGTTGCCACGCTCCGCAAGATCGCTGGCGCCGCCACCCGCTATCTGAAGTCCCGCTCGATCAAGAAGTTTGGCTTCCTCGTTCGCGAGAACGATCTCAGTGACAACACTGCGCAGGCCGTCGCCGAAGGCGCCATCACCGCCGATTTCGAGACCGACAAGTACAAGTCCGACAAAAAGGCCGGCAAAGACATCGAGTCGATCGCCATCCTCGGCTACTCCGATTCCAACAAATCCACCGGTGAAAAAGGCCTCGCGAAGGGCCAGATCATCGCTGAATCCCAGAACTTCGCGCGCGACCTCATCAACGAGCCCTCCAACAAGCTCACCCCGAAAATCCTCGCTGACAAAGCCGCAGCCATGGCCAAAGAAGCCGGCCTCGCCGTTGACATCCTCGACGAAAAGAAAATCGCCGACCTCAAGATGGGCGCTCTCCTCGGCGTCTCGCAGGGCGGTCCTGAGCCTCCGCGCATGATCGTCATCACTTACACCCCCGCGGGCGGAGCCAAAGCAGGCGCTCCCGTCATCGGCCTGGTCGGCAAAGCCGTCACCTTCGACACCGGCGGCGTCTCGATCAAGCCCGCCGATGGCATGGAGAAAATGAAGTACGACATGGCTGGCGGCGCCACGATGATCGGTGCGATGCGCGCTCTCGCCGCGCTCAAGCCCAGCGTGAAAGTAATCTGCGTCGTCCCAGCCACCGAAAACGTGGTCGGCGGCCGCGCACAAAAGCCTGGCGACATCCAGACGGCTATGTCGGGGAAAACCATCGAAGTCCTGAACACCGACGCCGAAGGCCGACTCATCCTCGCCGATGGAGTTCACTACGCCAAGCAGCTTGGCGCCACGCATCTCGTCGACGCCGCAACGCTCACCGGCGCCATTGTTGTCGCCCTCGCCAGCATCCACGTCGGTGTTTTCTCCGGCGCCGATCAGGCCTGGACCGACAAGCTCCTCGCCTCCGCCAAAGCCGTCGGCGAAAAAAATGTGGCAGATGCCAATGGACGACGAATACCGCGAATTCATCAAGGGCAGCTTCGCCGACATTCAAAACATCGGCAGCGGCAAAGGCGGCGGCAGCATCACCGGCGCCTGGTTCATCCGCGAATTC
>JASLHV010000579.1 GCA_030153205.1 Roseiarcus sp.
GGCGCATCGGCATGGGTTCGGAAGACGCCGACCGGCTTACCGGATTGGATCAGCAGGGTCTGATCGGCTTCGAGGCTTTTCAGCGAAGCCGCGATGCGATCGAACGAATCCCAATCGCGCGCCGCGCGGCCGATGCCGCCATAGACGATAAGCTCGCTCGGCCGTTCCGCGACGTCAGGGTCGAGATTGTTCATCAGCATCCGCAACGGCGCTTCGGTCAGCCAGCTCTTCGCTGAAATCTCAGAGCCGCGCGCGGCGCGGATGACGCGGGCGTTATCGATGCGAGCATTGGCGTTCATGGCGGGCCTCGTGTCGGCGAGCGTTTAGGCAATCCAGGCGAGCATTATTGAAAGGACTTTTTCGAGAATACCGCGCGTGGCGCCGGCATAGGCGGCATCATAGGGCGTCGGCCAATTATCCGGCGTGACGGATGGCGGCTCGCGCATATAGGCGCGACAGGCGAGCTCCATCTGGAGGGCGTGGACGCCTTGATCTGGGCGACCGAAGTTTCGCGTGATCCATCCACCTTTGAAGCGGGCATCGACGACAAAGGACTGTCCGCTCGAAGCGAGCACTTTCGAAACGGCGCCGATGAGTTCCGGGTCGGCGCTGGCGCCGCTGTTCGTTCCGAGATTGAAGGCTGGCAATTCGCCGTCGAAGAGCCGCGGGATGATTGAGCGGATCGAATGGCAGTCGTAAAGCCCAATGCGCGGATGACGCGTGCGCAAGCGGGCGAGTTCGTTGCTTAAAGTCTCGTGGTAAGGATCGAAATAAGCGTGGCGACGGCGAGCGATTTCTTTCGCCGTCGGCGCTGCGCCGCTCTGATAGAGCGGCTCGCCGTCGAAGGTCGTTGACGGACAAAGTTCGGTCGTCGCCATGCCGGGGTACAAGGAGGCGCCGGACGGATCGCGATTGACGTCGATCACGCTGCGCGAAATGTTCGTGCGAACGACGGTTGCGCCGAGGTCCTTGACGAAATCGTAGAGTTGCTCGATCCACCAATCCGCGTCCTTGCGCGCCAGCCAGGGCGAGACCAATTGTGGCTCGATATCCATGAGATCGAGGCCAGTGTGCGGGATGCTGACGAGCAGCGGCGCATCGCCCCGCGTGACCTGAAGCCAGGCCGCATCGCTCATGACGAAGCCTCGCAGATCGCGGGCAAGGGCGCGCCAACCGCTTCATAAACCACGCCGCTCTTGACCAGCGCGATCGCCGCTTCAATATCGGGATGCAAATACCGGTCGTCTTCGAGATGACCAATCTTGGCTCGTACCGCCGCCCTTAAAGTTTCGAGGCGGGCGCTTGATTTCAGCGGCGCGTGAAAATCGCATCCTTGCGCGGCCGCCATCAATTCGATGGCGATCACCGCGAAAGCATTCTCGACCATCGGCTTGAGCCGCCGGGCGCCATGAGCGGCCATCGAGACATGGTCCTCCTGGTTCGCGGAGGTCGGAATGGAATCGACGCTGGCTGGCGCGGCGCGCGTCTTGTTTTCCGACACAAGCGCGGCCGCGGTGACTTGTGGGATCATGAAACCGGAATTGAGGCCCGGCTTCGGCGTCAGAAAAGCGGGCAAACCCGAGAGCGCGGGATCGACAAGCATGGCGATCCGCCGCTCCGCCAGAGAGCCGATTTCGCAGATCGCCAGGGCGATCATATCCGCCGCGAAGGCGACAGGTTCGGCGTGGAAATTGCCGCCGGAGAGCGCCACGTCGTCCTCGGCGAAAATCAAGGGATTGTCGGAGACGCCATTGGCTTCATCGGCGAGCGTCGTCGCGGCTTGTCGCAAAAGGTCGAGCGCCGCGCCCATGACTTGCGGTTGGCAACGCAGGCAATACGGGTCTTGTACGCGCTCGTCGCCGATAAGATGCGACGCGCGAATGGCGCTTCCTTCCATTAGCGCGCGCAAAGCCTCCGCGACTTCGATCTGTCCGCGATGTTTCCGCAGGGCGTGAATGCGCGGATCAAAAGGCGCGTCCGAGCCGCGCGCAGCGTCCGTCGAGAGCGCGCCTGTCGCCAAG
Source organism: Roseiarcus sp. (assembly GCA_030153205.1). Classification (GTDB taxonomy): domain Bacteria; phylum Pseudomonadota; class Alphaproteobacteria; order Rhizobiales; family Beijerinckiaceae; genus Roseiarcus. The sequence goes on from JASLHV010000579.1 coordinate 2,022, forward strand.
GCGGAGCGGAAGAGAAGCTCTGTCTCGAAGAGACCAGCCAGCGCATGGGCGGTTGAGAATTGCGTGCCGTTCAGCAGAGCCAGCCCTTCCTTTGGGCCGAGTTCCAGCGCCTTCAGATCGCGCGCGGCGAGAGCCTCGGCGGCCGGTAGGCGTTGGCCATCGAGAAATACCTCGCCGACGCCGATCATCACGCTTGTCATATGGGCAAGGGGCGCAAGATCGCCTGACGCGCCAACGGAGCCTTGGGCGGGCACGATGGGAATGAGTCCGCGATCGAGCATCGCTTGCAGCATGCTCAGCGTTTCGAGGCGTACGCCCGAGGCGCCTTGGGCGAGCGAAGCGAGCTTCAGCGATATCATCAGACGCGTGACGGCGATCGGCGTCGGTTCGCCGACGCCGGCTGCATGCGAAAGGACGATGTTGCGCTGCAAGCGGGCGAGATCCGCCGACTCGATCCGTACGCTCGCGAGTTTGCCGAAGCCCGTGTTCAGCCCGTAAACGGGCTCGCCCTTGGCAAGGATACGCGCGACGGACTCGGCGCTTGCGATAACCTTGTCGCGGTACGACGGGTCAAGCGCGACAGCCCCACCGCGATAGATCGCGCGCCAGTCGGCAAGCGAGGCGGCGCCAGGCTTGATGACGACGCTCACTGGCCTCTCCAGACGCGCGCATAAAGCGGGTTGAAACCGAGACGATAGACAAGTTCGGCCGGACGCTCGACATTCCAAATCGCGAGATCCGCCCATTTTCCAGCGTCGAGTGTCCCCGTCTCCGACGCAACGCCGAGCGCTTTCGCCGCCTCGCGCGTGACGCCGGCAAGGCATTCATCGACCGTCATGCGAAACAAAGTCGCCGCCATATTCATCGCCAGCAGCAAAGAGGTGAGCGGCGACGTGCCGGGATTGCAATCCGTCGCGACCGCCATCGATACGCGATGACGACGGAAGAGATCGATCGGCGGTCGTTTGGTCTCGCGGATGAAATAATAAGCGCCTGGCAGCATCACGGCGACCGTACCGACGGCGGCCATGGCCGCAGCGCCTTCTTCGTCAGTATATTCAAGGTGATCGGCGGAGAGCGCGCCGAAGCGTGCGGCGAGGGCGGCGCCATGTTGGTTGGAGAGCTGGTCGGCGTGCAATTTAACCGGCAGGTCATGCTGTTTCGCCGCCTTAAAGACACGCGCGATCTCGTCTGGAGAAAAGGCGATCGTCTCGCCAAAACCGTCGACCGCGTCCGCGAGGCGATCGCGCGCGATGATGGGGATCATGCCGTCGACGACGGCGTCGATATAACGCTTCTTGTCCCCGCCCATTTCGGGTGGCAAGGCGTGAGCGCCGAGGAAACTCGTGCGGATGGCGACGGATCGCGTTTGGCCGAGCCGCCGCGCCGCACGCAGTGATTTCATTTCGCTCTCGAGATCGAGGCCGTACCCCGATTTGATCTCGACCGTCGTTGCCCCTTCGGCGATGAGAGCGTCGAGGCGCGGCAGACTTTGCCGAACGAGATCGTCCTCGCTTGCCGCCCGAACCGCCCTCACAGAAGAAAGAATGCCGCCGCCGGCTCGGGCGATTTCCTCATAGGAGGCGCCGGCGAGACGCAGTTCAAACTCATGAGCGCGATCGCCCATAAATACGAGATGCGTATGGCAATCAATCAGCCCAGGCGTAATCCAACGCCCTTCGCAATTATGCGTTTCCTCAGCGGCTGCTATGATTGCGGGCGCGTCGCGCTCAGGTCCGGCATAAAGGATCCGACCGTCTGCCGATGCGACAAGGCCGCGCTCGACGACGCCCAGACCTGACGTTCCGGCGGCCAGCGTCATGAGGCGCGCATTGCGCCAGACACGAAGCTGCTGTTTCGCCGTATCATCCGGCATGGGCCGCCTGTTCCTCCCTTTGCCTGGGAAGCGATAATGTATATACATAATAGGAGAGAGGGCAAGACGCGAGAGATGACCTTCATTCACGCCAAGGACGCGCTGACGCCGTATGGCTGGCGCGGCGACGTCCGGTTAGCGATCGAGGAAGGGAAAATTCAGGCCGTCGAGAGCGGCGTGACGCATCAGCCTGACGACGAGCGCTGCGACCTTCTGATTCCTGGCATGCCTAATGTCCATAGCCATGCTTTCCAACGCGGCATGGCGGGTCTTGCCGAAACGCGCGGGCCTGCGTCAGACAATTTTTGGACATGGCGCGAAGCGATGTACCGTTTCGCTTTGACGATGACGCCCGACGACGTCGAGGCCGTCGCGGCAATGCTCTATGTAGAGATGCTTGAGACCGGGTTTACGCGGGTCGGCGAGTTTCACTACCTCCACCACGATCGCGATGGCCAGCCTTATGGCGATATCGGCGAAATGGCGTCGCGCATTGTTGCGGCGGCGTCGCAAAGCGGCATTCGCCTCACGCTTCTGCCTTGCTTTTACGCCCATTCGACCTTTGGCGGCGAGCCGCCGCGCGATGAACAGAGACGCTTTGTTTGCAGCCTCGATCAGTACTCGCGCCTCCTCGAAGGCGTGCGCGCCGCCGTGACGCCGCTCGCAGGCGCCGGAATTGGTGTCGCGCCCCATAGTCTGCGGGCGGTGACGGACGAGGAGCTTACCGCGCTGGTCGCCATGGCGCCCGACGGACCAATTCACATTCACGTCGCCGAGCAAACGAAAGAGGTCGAGGATTGTCTGTCATGGTCCGGGGCGCGGCCGGTTGAATATCTTTTGAGTCATGCACCGGTCGACCAACGCTGGTGCCTCATTCATGCGACGCATATGACGCGGCCCGAGACCGTGCGCATGGCCTTGAGCGGGGCCGTCGCCGGACTCTGCCCGGTGACGGAGGCCAATCTCGGCGACGGCGTCTTTAACGCAACGCTCTTTCGTACCCAAGGCGGTCGCTTTGGCGTCGGTACGGACTCGAACGTATCGATCGGCATTTCCGAGGAATTGCGACAGCTTGAATATGCGCAGCGTCTTACACATAGAGAGCGCAATGTGATGGGCGAGGCGCGCGCTTCAACGGGGCGGGCGCTCTATCTTGCGGCGCTTCGTGGCGGCGGCGTGGCGCTGGGCGCGCCATTGGGTCTAGAAGCTGGCGCGCCCGCGGATTTTTTGTCGCTTCGGCGCGATCATCCGCTAACGGAAGGGCTCAAACCGGACGGCGTCCTCGACGTCTGGATCTTTGTCGAACGGACGATCGTCGACAATGTATGGATCGGCGGCGAAAAGCCGGTCGAGGGCGGGCGTCACCGCGAGCGTGAGGCGATTGAAAGACGTTTCCGCACGGTAGTAAAAACGTTGCGGGAAGGATGACTGCAAACGTGCTGATCAACGGAGCGCCAAAAGATCGAAGCGGTGAAGCGCCGGCGTCTCTACATCGAAGAATTCTGGCCGATCTCGAGGCGCGGATCTTGTCAGGCGAATGGCCGCCGGGCCACCGCGTGCCGTTTGAGCATGAACTGATGGTCGCCTACGCCTGTTCGCGAATGACGGTCAGTAAAGTTCTGACGCAACTCGCGCGGGCCGGCCTGGTCGCGAGACGAAGGAAGGCCGGGACATTTGTCGCTCGTCCTCATTCGCAGGCCGCGGTTCTCGAGATCCACGACATCAAGGCGGAGGCGACGGCGCTGGGCCTTCCCTACCGTTTTGAAATCGCGGCACGCCGTCAAAGAAAGAGCAATCAGAGCGACAGGCTGCGGATTGATCTCGCCAAGCCAGGCGCCCTTCTCGATGTCACGTGCCGCCACTTCGCCGGCTCCGAACCCTTTTGCCTGGAGCAGCGACTGATCAATCTCGCAGCGGCGCCCGAAGCGGCGATGGAAGCTTTCGAAGAGCAATCCCCTGGAGCCTGGCTTGTACAGCGCGTTCCCTGGACCGCCGCGGAAAATCGGATTCGCGCCACAGGCGCCGATGGTCCGACCGCATCATCGCTGTGCATTGAGGAGCGCGCGCCTTGTCTCGTCATCGAACGTCGCACTTGGCGCGCCGAGCTGCCCGTCACTTATGTCAAGCTGACGTATCCTGCAGATGCGCATGAGCTGGTGGCGCGTTTCGCGCCATCGCAGACGATCGGTATTCCTGATCAGAAATGAATACGCGATTTTGTCCCTTCGAATCGCCCCGTATCGAAAAAGCGCTCGATGACCTCCTCTGCTTGTTTGATGTCGACGCCGCGCGCAGCGAGCCAGGAATCGTCGAACAGTGTGCTGCGATAACGTTCGCCGGAATCGCATAGCAGCGTCACGATCGCGCCATTTTCACCTTGTTCCGCCATTTCCGCGGCGATTTGCGCAACAGCCCAAAGATTAGTTCCCGTCGAGCCGCCGCAGGAACGGCCAATCTTGCGCGACAGCGTGCGGGCGGCGGCGATGCTCGCCGCATCCGGCGCGGAATAGGCGCGATCGACGAGCTCCGGAATGAAAGACGGTTCGCAACGTGGCCGACCAATGCCTTCAATCAAAGATCGTTCGCCATCATGCTCTGTGACGATGCGATCGGCGAGATGGCGGTGAAAGACGGAGGCCTCGGGATCGGCGATGCAAAGGCGCGTCGATAGACGACGGTACCGAATGTAGCGGCCGATCGTCGCCGATGTGCCGCCGGTGCCGGCGCCAACGACAACCCACGCAGGAACTGGATGCTCCTCATGAGCCATCTGGCCGAAAATCGATTGCGCGATATTGTTGTTGCCACGCCAGTCGGTAGCGCGCTCGGCGTAGGTGAATTGGTCCATGTAATGCCCATTGAGATCACGGGCGAGCCGCGCGCTTTCGGCGTACATTTCGCGCGAGCTATCAACGAAATGGCTCTCGCCTCCATAAAAGGCGATTTCCGCAACCTTTTCGGCGGATGTCGAACGCGGCATCACCGCAATGAATCGCAAGCCGAGGAGACGCGCGAAATAGGCTTCTGACACGGCCGTCGAGCCGCTCGACGCCTCGACGATGGGCGTCGACGGACCGATCCAACCATTGCATAGGGCGTAAAGAAAAAGGGAGCGCGCGAGGCGATGTTTGAGGCTGCCGGTCGGGTGCGTAGATTCGTCCTTAAGATAAAGCGCCACCCCGATCGACGGCATTGGCGCGCGGAGCAAATGCGTGTCCGCCGAACGATTGAAATCGGCTTCGATGATTTCAACGGCTCCGGCGGTCCATTCTCGATCGACTTGGGACATAAGCGCCGCCTGTTCAAAAGGGAAAGCACCGCCTAACGCGGCGCGCCGCCTTTGAAAAGAGGCGCTGCGCCTAAGGCGTCCGAGGGGCGTCGATGACCGCCTCGAAGAGAGCGTCGTCGTCAACATCGAGACCCAGACGCTCCAGGAGTGGCGACCAACGGCCGTCGATCGCTAAAATCGCAAAACCATGGACGATGGACCAAGCCCGGGCCAACTGCCCGGCTTGCGCAAGAGTGGGACGATCGCCCCCTTCGACGGGAGGACCGTTCGCGCCAGACAGCGTCTCGAAACATGCACGAGCAGCGTCGCGAAGGGCAGGGCGCTTCATGTCGAGCCGCTCGCTACGAAACATCATCAAAAAAAGCGCCGGATGAGCCTTTGCGAACGCGACATAGCCGCGCCCAATCGCGTCGAGCCGTTCGGCCGGCGATAGATTATCGCGAAGGCCGGCGGACATCGAGATGCGCAATCGCTCAAAGCCGGCCGTGGCGAGTTCGGCCAGAAGACCCGCGAGATCGCCGAAATGATGCTTTGGCGCGGCATGGGAAACGCCGGCTTCGCGCGCTGCGGCGCGCAATGTCAGGCCGGCGACGCCATCTCGTTTGAGCAATCTCTCGGCTGCGTACAGCAAAGCGCTCTTGAGGGCGCCGTGATGGTAGGCGTCCTCACGCTTTGCTTTCAGCGCGTTGCGGCCGGACTTGGCGGCGCGCCGTCGGGCCGGGGGTACGGACGCCTCGTTCGCAAGGGGCCGTCGCAGTTTTTTCTTGGCGGAGATGGGCATCGAGCGCTCGTTCTTGACAATGTCAAGATAGACCTTGACAGCGCTGCAAGCAAGCTCTAGCTGTATCTTTACAATGTAAAGATTT
>JASLHV010000580.1 GCA_030153205.1 Roseiarcus sp.
GGGCATCTATACAATCATGATCACCCTCGCGATTGCGATGGCGTTCTTCTACTTCACCCAACAGAACTATGCGCTCTTCAACGGCCATTCCGGTTATGCTGGGATTAACGCACCGCGATTCTGGGGCGTGAACTGGCGCGACCCGATCCCTTTCTACTATCTATGTCTAGTCTGCGCGGCCGGCGCTTACGCCGCCGTGCTCTATGCCTCCAAATCGACGTTCGGCCTTACCATGCAAGCCATCCGCGACAACCCGCGGCGCATGCGCTCGCTCGGCTTTAACGTCACAGGGCACAAAGTCGCCGCTTATTTCTACGCGGGTCTAATCGCGGGCCTCGGCGGCGTTCTCAGTGTCTGGTTCAACGGCCGTATCTCTCCGGGAACGGTGGCGATCGGGCCCGCGATCAATGTACTCGTCATCGCCGTGATCGGCGGCCTGCGCCACCCAATCGGGCCCTTTGTCGGCGCGCTCCTCGTCGTCCTCATCCAGACTTTCGCGATCGATCTGGTCGGGGCCGAACGATACAACACGCTGATCGGCGTTGTTTTTTTGGCGATCGTTTTTGTATCGCCGGATGGCGTTTTAGGACTTTGGGAGAAGTTGCGGCCGCATCTCGCGCAAGGATCGTTACGCTCCGAGCCGTGATGAGGAACGAAAGAGGCGATCAAAATCTAGAGGGAGGAAAAAAATGACTATCCATCGTAGAACGCTGCTGGCCTTGGCGCTGGCGACGGGTCTTACAGCCCCGTCGTTTGCATTGGCCGAAGACACGATCAAGGTCGGTCTGCTCGCGACTTTCGAAGGACCGTTCACGGTTCTTGGCGAAGATGGCCAGCGCGGCGCCATGACAGCGGTTGAAGAAGTCAACGGCATGGTCGCGGGAAAGAAGCTCGAGATCGTGAAAGGCTCGTCCGACGCTTCGCCGGACAGCGCGGTGCGCGCGGCGCGTAAACTCGTCGAACAGGACGGCGTCAAAGTTCTGGTCGGCCCCCTATCCGGCGATGAAGGCCTCGCGGTGAAGGATTACGCGAAGACCAAGCCGGATGTGACGTTTATCAACGGAACATCGGCAGCGCAGGATACGACTTTGCGCAATCCGGCGCCAAACTTCTTCCGCTTCTCGACCGACGGCGCGCAATGGATGGCCGGTCTCGGCACTTACGCCTTCAAGGAGAAGGGATACAAGAAAGTCGCGACGGTCGCAGAGGATTATTCCTTCCCTTACACGCAAGTGTTCGGTTTCATGGCGGAATTCTGCAAGGCGGGCGGCCATGTGCCGGCGAAGGCCTGGGTGCCGATCGGCAATAAGGACTTCTCGTCGGTGATCGCCGCGATTCCGGACGATGTCGACGCGATCTATGTCGCGCTCGGCGGGGCTGACGCGGTGAACTTCCTCAGCCAGTACCAGCAGGCAGGCGGCAAAGCACCTTTGATCGGCGGCTCCATCACGGTCGATCAGACGGTGCTGACGTCTAAGGGTAAAATCCATGACGTGATGATCGGAACGCCGTCAGCCGGTCCGACCGCAGATAACAATGACTCTCCGGCGTGGAAGGCCTTCACCGCGGCGTACAAGAAGCAGCCCGGCGCTTTTCCGTCACCGTCGCTCTTCGCGCACGGCTATTATATCGACATGAAGGCGGCGCTGCTCGGTCTGCAGCAAGTTAATGGCGACGTCTCCGACGGCGGCGCAAAGCTGCGCGCCGCCCTGTCCAAACTGTCGTTCGACACGCCAACAGGCAAAGTCTCGCTTGACGAAAATCGTCAAGCGATCGCCGACATGTTCCTCACGGAAGTCGCTAAGGGCGCCGACGGCAATCTTTACAACAAGCTCGTAAAGGTTATTCCGCAGGTCAATCAGACGCTCGGCATTCCGAAGGATGAATTCATGAAGCTGGGCGTGGTCGGACGCGACAATCCGTCCTGTCCGTAACGTACTTTATGAGGCGCGCGCCGGTGGCCGAAAACTCCGCTATGCTCCGCTTGCAAGCGACGGGCGGACACGCCCTGGAGCTCGAGGGCGTATCGCGGCATTTCGGCGCGCTGGTGGCGCTCTCGGGCGTCGCCATGAGGATCGCGGCCGGCGAACGGCGCGCGGTCCTCGGCTCGAACGGCGCCGGCAAGACGACGTTGTTCAACGCGATTACCGGCGAGTTTCCGCTCACGGCCGGACGCATCCGTTTCTTTGGCGAGGATGTCACGCAGCTCCCGCCGCATGAACGGATTCGCCGCGGCCTCAGGCGGACGTACCAGATTTCTCAGCTTTTCCGAGGCCTCAGCGTCCGGGATAGCGTTTTTCTCGCCTGCCGCGGCGTCGCCCGTCGCCGCTTCTCGCTTGTGCGGCCAGGACTTGACGACGTGAACATGGCGCAGGCTTTGTCGATTCTACAGGCCGTGCATCTCGATCGCGAGCGCGATGCTTTGGTCGCGACCCTGAGCCACGGTAAGCAGCGCCAACTCGAGATCGCCTTGGCGCTCGCCGGCGCGCCTCGCTTCGTACTTTTCGACGAGCCCGCAGCGGGGCTCTCGCCTGCCGAGCGAGGCGACCTCGTCGCGATACTCAACGCGCTTCCCGAGCATATCGGCTACATCATTATCGAACACGATCTCGACGTAGCGCTGCGCGTCTCCGAATATGTCTCGATCATGCATGAGGGGCGCATTTTCAAAGAAGGCGCGCCGGCGGAAATCGAGCGCGATCCGGAAGTTCAAAGGATCTATCTCGGGGGGCAGCATGGCTGAACGCCCGGTAAGATCCGCGCTGAAGATCGACGATCTTCATGTCTTCTATGGCGAAAGCCACGCTATCCAAGGCGTCTCATTGACGCTGGATCGCGGCGTCCTGGCCATTGTCGGGCGCAACGGCATGGGCAAGACGACGCTCTGCAACACGATCGTCGGCCTCAAGCGCGCGCGCTCGGGGGCCATTCGCCTAGACGGGCGCGAAATCGCTTCGCTAGAGCCGCATGAGATACATCGGCTCGGCGTCGGCTATGTGCCCCAGGGGCGGCGCTGCTGGCCGAGCTTGACCGTCCACGAACACTTGCTCCTCGCGAGTGGCGCGAAGCGCGACGCTTCGTGGACGATCGATCGCGTCTACCAGACCTTTCCGCGGCTGGCCGAGCGTCGGGGCAATGGCGGCTCGCAACTTTCCGGCGGCGAGCAACAGATGCTCGCCATTGGCCGCGCCCTTCTCAACGACCCTAAGCTGTTGGTGATGGACGAACCCACCGAGGGCTTGGCCCCGCGCATCGTCGAGCATGTTGAGGAGATGCTGACCACGCTCGCGCAAGAGGGCGAGGTCGCAGTCCTTCTCATTGAGCAAAATCTCGGCGTTGCAACGTCTGTCGCGGATCATGTCGCTGTCATGGTCAATGGGCGCATCAATCGCCTCATGGAGGCGCGGACCCTCGCCGCCGATCTCGCATTGCAGCAGCAATTGCTTGGCGTCGGGCGTCATGACGACGAGACGCCGCCGCCCGAAGTCGCGGCGCAAGCAGAACAGCAATTGGCGGCGGTTTACCAAATCGAACGAGCTTCCTCGGCCGAGACTTCCGACGCGCAGGCCAATGTATTTCGGCCCTTCACGGAGCTACCGAACCGCTGGAGCGCGCCAATCGCTGCGCCTCGCGCGCAGAAAAGGCCAGGCGTGGCGGACGATCCGAAAAAGATATTCGCTATTCCGTTCTCCGAAAGGATCGGCCGGACGGTCATTGTCGCCGGGACGTTCGACACCAAGGGCAAGGAGCTCCGCTTCATCGCCGATCGGCTTCGGGCGCTGCATATTCCCGTGCGCACGGTCGACCTTTCGACTTCCGGCCGACCGGCCAATGCGGATGTACCGGCGCTTCAGGTCGCAAGCCTCCATCCGCGGGGCGTTTCTGCGGCGATGTCTGGCGACCGCGGCGCATCCGTGGCGGCCATGGCCGAGGCCTTCGCCCGCTGGATCGCGCGCGAACCGCAAATCGGCGGGATCATATCGGCTGGCGGCTCCGGCGGCACGACGCTGGCGACGGCCGGCATGCGCGCTCTTCCGGTGGGCGTACCTAAAATCATGGTGTCGACCGTCGCTGCCGGCGATGTCGGCAAATATGTCGGTTCGGCCGATATTATGATGTTCCATTCCGTCGCCGACGTACAGGGCCTCAATTCGATCACGGAGCAGGTTCTCGGCAATGCCGCGCACGCTATGGCCGGGATGATCGCGCAATTGCCCTCGCGCGAGGCGTGGGAGGCAAAACGCAAGGCGGCGCGCCCGGCAGTGGGCATAACGATGTTCGGCGTCACGACGCCTTGCGTTCAAGGGGTGACGAAGAAATTGGAGGGCGACTTCGATTGCCTCGTCTTTCACGCGACTGGCGTGGGCGGCCGCTCTATGGAGACGCTTGGCGACTCGCGTCTGCTCGCCGGATTCCTCGACCTCACAACGACCGAAGTCGCCGATATGATCGTCGGCGGCGTATTTCCTTCGGATCAGGATCGTTTCGGCGCGCCGATCCGCACCGGCCTGCCCTATGTCGGCTCGGTCGGCGCCCTGGACATGGTCAATTTCGGTCCGCGCGATACAGTCCCTGAAAAGTTTCGGTCACGCAAATTCGTGCTTCATAATCCGAATGTCACTTTGATGCGTACGACGCGGGACGAGAATCGCGCTTTCGGCGAATGGATCGGCGCGCGGCTCAATCTCATGGATGGACCTGTGCGCTTTCTTCTTCCAGAAGGCGGCGTCTCCATGCTGGACGCCCCGGACAAGCCGTTCTTCGATCCGGAGGCGGATAACGCTCTCTTCGAGGCGATTGAAAAGACGGTTCGCCCCAGCGCGCAACGGCGCATCGAGCGCGTGCGTGGCAATATCAATGAAACAACTTTTGTCGAGGCCGCGGTCGCCGCCTTTCGCGCGATCGCTACCCCGCTTCGCAGGAGCGCCTGAATGGCTCGGTTTAAACGCGCGGACCTTGTCGAGCGGCTACAGGATTTGAAGCGACGACGCGTCCCGATCGTCGGCGGCGGCGCCGGCACGGGGCTCTCCGCAAAATGCGAAGAAAACGGCGGGATCGACCTCATCGTCATCTACAATTCCGGGCGCTACCGAATGGCAGGGCGAGGCTCGCTCTCCGGTCTTCTCTCCTATGGCAACGCCAATCAGATCGTCATGGAGATGGCGGCGGAGATTCTGCCGGTCGTCCAAAGGACGCCTGTCCTTGCGGGCGTCAATGGAACCGATCCGTTCTGCTTGTTCGATAAATTCCTCGACGATGTCAAAGCGGTCGGCTTCGCCGGCGTTCAGAATTTTCCGACCGTCGGCATTATCGATGGCACTTTTCGCGCCAATCTCGAAGAGACGGGGATGTCCTATAGTCTCGAAGTCGATATGATCCGCATGGCGCGCAACAAAGATCTTCTGACAACGCCCTATGTCTTCAATTCGGAAGAGGCCAAGGCGATGGCCGAGGCCGGCGCCGACGTCGTCGTCTGCCACATGGGGTTGACGACCGGCGGAACGATCGGCGCCGGCGTCGCCAAAACGCTCGAGCAATGCCCTGCCCTCATCGACGCATGGGCCGAGGCGGCGCTCAAGGTCAATAAGGACATTATCGTACTCGCGCATGGCGGCCCGATCGCCGAGCCGGCCGATTCCGAATACGTCTTGAAGAATACCGTCAATTGCCACGGCTTCTATGGCGCCTCCTCGATGGAGCGACTGCCGACCGAGCGGGCACTGACGGAACAGACGCGGAAATTCAAAGCGGTCTCTTTTAGCTGACCGTTTCAGATTGGGGAGGGTTACAATTATGGGCGCGCAGTACTTGGGGGACTTCCTCCTGTGGCTCATCATTCTCGCCATCGTCATCGTCATCGCCGTCTATATCTTGAGATGGCTCTATCGACGCTCGACGAAAGAGACGGCGTTTGTCCGCACCGGCTTTCTCGGCGAGAAAGTCGTGGTGAATGGCGGCGCTTTTGTGATCCCTGTGCTCCACGAGATCACCGCCGTCAATATGAACGTCATACGGATCGAAGTACGCCGCGAGCATGAAGGCGCGCTGATAACCAAAAACCGCATGCGAGTCGATTTGATCGGCGAGTTCTTTGTGCGGGTCGGCGCGAACGCCACCCAAGTCGCGACGGCTGCGCAGACACTCGGTCGCCGCACGCTTCAAACCGACGGGCTGAGGGAGTTGCTCGAAGGCAAATTCGCTTCGGCGATGCGCACAATCGCGGCTCAAATGACGCTGGAGGAGATGCATGAGCGACGTGGCGAATATGCCGCGCGGGTGCGCGAACTGAGCGCGGAAGCGCTTGCCTCGAATGGCCTCGACCTCGAAAGTGTCGCGATCGTCGATCTCGATCAGACCAGTCTCGAATATTTCGATCCGTCAAACGCCTTCGACGCGGAAGGTCTTACCCAGCTCACCGAAACGATCGAGACGCGTCGGCGCATGCGCAATGAGATCGAGCAGCGCGCGCTGGTCGATATTCGGAATCAGAATCTCGAGACCCAGCGTATGATGCTGCAGATCGACCGCGACACAGAATATGCGCGGCTTGAACAGGAAAAGGACGTCGAGGTTCGTCGCGCGTCGCAACGCGCGTCCCTTGCGAAAGAACGCGCCGCGCGCGATCAGGAGGCCGAGGAGGCTCAATTGCTCTCGCGCGAAGCGGTCGAAAAGGCCCGTCTCGCCCAAGAGCGCGCGGTCACGCAAGAGCGCATCAGAACAGAGGAAGAGACGCAGCGCCTCGAGATTGCGCGGCGGCGCGCGCTGGACGAAGCGGAGCTAAAAACCCGCGAACAGACTGAGCGAGAACAAATCGCCCTCGAACTCTCGCTACAGAGCGCCCGTATCGAACGCGAACGCGCCCAAAGCGAACTGGAGATCGGGCGCAAGAGAGCGCTCGAAATCGTCGAACTCGAACGGCAAGTCGCTTTGGCCGAAAAGGCGCTCGAGGTGACCAAGGCCGAAGCGGAGAAACGCCGCGGCGAGATCGTCGCCAATCAGCAGACCGAGGCGGAGCGTATCGCGCAAGAGCGCAGTCTCGACGAAATGCGTCTCGAACGTGAGCGCAGGCTTGACGGTCTGCAGATCGCCAAGCGCCAAGCCTTCGAGGAAGCCGAGATCGCCGCGAGCGAAGAGGTCGAGCGCGCGCGGATCGCGACAGAGCGCGGCATCGAAGAAGCCAAACTCGCCAAGGAGCGCGATCTACGCCAACTCATGGTCGATCGCGACCTCAGGGTCGAGGCCGCGGAAATTCAAAAGGCGATCGAACTCGCCAAGATGACGCAAGAGCGATCCATCGCCATCGCCGCCGCCGAAGCCGCACGCGCGAAGGCCGTGGAAGCCGAGGAACAGGCTTTCACCGTACGCGAACGCGAGATCGCCGAGCGCCGCAAGGCCACGGACATGATCGCGGCGCAGCGCGACGCCGAGCGCGAGACCCTGCGCGTCACTTCGGCCGCGGAAGCCGAGATGCGCGCGGCGCGTAGCCTGGCCGAGGCCCAGAAAATCGCCGCCGCGGCCGCAGCGGAGGCCGAGAAGATCCAAGCGGTCGCGGCCGCTCAGCGTTATGAAGTCGACGCCGCCGGCCAGCGCAAGCTCAACGAGGCCGAGAATCTCCTCTCCGATCAAGCTCGCGCCGGGCGACTGCGCGTGAAATTGCTCGAACGTATCGAGGGCATCGTACGCGAGAGCGTTAAGCCGATGGAGAAGATCGAAGGCATCAAGATCCTGCACGTCGACGGAATGAACGGCGGCTCCAGCGGCAATCGCAATGTAACGGACGAAGTCATCGATTCCGCTCTGCGTTACCGCGTGCAGGCGCCGATGATCGATAATCTGATGAAGGAGATCGGGATCGAGGGCGGTTCGCTTGGCCGTATGACCGAGGTTTTGCGCGACGCTAAAGATATTTCAAGCCTGACGCGTAACAAGAAAGCGGACAAAGGAAAGAGCGGCGACGACGATCGCGACGATGATCACGACCGCTGACGAGCTGCTTAAGCGATGACCAAAGTCTATGTCTCTTCAGTGATCGAGGCTCCGGCGGCGGAGGTCTGGAAGGTTGTCCGCAATTTCAACGGACTTCCGAGCTGGACGCCCTTTGTCGCCGAGAGCCGCATCGAGCACAATGCGCCGCCGGATCAGATAGGCTGCATCCGAAATTTTCGATTGAAGGATGGAGGTCTAATCCGCGAACGTCTTCTCGCGCTTTCCGATTACGATCTTTCCTGCAGCTATTCGATTCTCGAGAGTCCGATGGGTGTCGAAAATTATGTGGCGACCTTGTCGCTGACGCCGATTACGGACGGCGGCGGGACATTCGTCGAATGGCAGGCCGACTTTGACTGTGCGCCGGGACGCGAACGCGCGCTTCAAGATCAGATCGGCGGCAGCGTGTTCCAGGCGGCTTTTGACTCGCTGAAACAGCGTTTCCGGCGCTGATCGTCTTGCGCGTCCGCGTCAGGCAGAGCACGATTATCGACGCGCCCTGCGCCGAGGTTTGGCGCATCCTTCGCGATTTCAATGGACATGATCGCTGGCATCCCGCCGTGGCGACAAGCGCTATTGAAGGCGGCGAACCGACTGACGCGGTTGGCTCCGTGCGGCGATTCAGACTTGCCGATGGAAGTGAATTGCGAGAGCAAATGCTCTCGCTGTCCGACAAGGACTTTCGCCTGACTTACTGCATTCTCGAAGCGCCGCTGCCGCTGATGGACTATGTCGCTACCATCCAACTGAAGCCCGTGACGGATGGCGACCGTACTTTCTGGGAATGGCGGTCCGAGTTCGAACCGCCTGAAAGGCGGCGCGACGAACTCGCCAATCTGGTGACGCGCGAGATTTATCAAGCCGGCTTCAGCGCTATCCGAAGGCTCTTCTCGAAATCCGCGCCGCGACCGGCCGTCGCTCCTCCCGCGGCAAGGCCTGTCGCTTCCGCGGAGCAACCCGGACGTCAATTCGCTGCCGGGGCGGGTGGACGTACGAAAGCGATCGTGGTCGAGCGTTATGGCGGTCCAGAGGTTCTCGGCTTTGCAGAGATCGAACTGCCGCCGCCAGCGCCTTCCGAGGTGCAAATTCGGCATACGGCCATCGGGGTAAACTATATCGACGTCTATTGCCGCACGGGCTATTTCGACCTTCTCACCCCGCCGGGCGTTCCCGGCATGGAGGCGGCGGGCGTCATCGAGGCCTTGGGCGAAGACGTGCGCGACTTTTCCGTTGGCGACCGCGTCGCCTATGCCTGTCCGCCGGTCGGCGCTTATAGCGAAAGGCGCAACATGTCGCCGGACCTGCTCGTGCGCCTATCGAACGACATCCCAGATGACATCGCCGCCGCGACGCTTTTGAAAGGCGTCACGGCAAGCTTTCTCCTGCACGACATTCATCCCATACGGCCTGGAGAATTCGTACTTGCGCATGCCGCCGCGGGCGGCGTTGGGCAAATCCTCGTGCAATGGGCCCGGCATCTGGGCGCCGCGGTCATAGCCGTGGTATCGAATGATGAAAAAAGGCAAGCTCTCGAACGGATCGGCGTTCCTCATATCGTTGTGTCTTCGCGCGAACGCTTTGTCGAGGCAGTCATGCGCATTACGAATGGACGCGGCGTCGATGT
The DNA here is from genome assembly GCA_030153205.1 of Roseiarcus sp. GTDB lineage: Bacteria > Pseudomonadota > Alphaproteobacteria > Rhizobiales > Beijerinckiaceae > Roseiarcus. The sequence goes on from JASLHV010000580.1 coordinate 9,611, forward strand.
TGTCTTCGACGCGGTCGGGGCAAGCACTTTCTCCGATTCTCTCGAATCGCTAGCCATCCGCGGGCATTTGATCAGTTTTGGCCAGGCGTCGGGCGATATCGGCGAACGGCATATCGGCCGGCTTTCGGCAAAGTCGGTCACCCTGTCCCGCCCCAACTACGGGCATTATACGGACACGGCGGATAAGCTCGAAGCACAGGTCGTCCGCTTCTTTTCCGCACTTCGCCAAGGCGTCGTTTCGATCGCGCCGCCCCGTATCTTTGATCTGGCGCACGCTTCTGACGCCCACCGGGAACTCGAATCGCGCCGGACGATTGGGGCGCTTGTCCTCAAGCCATAATTGCGGCGCGCTCAGCGCGCGGTTCATTCCAAGCGTAATCTCATCTAGGCTCACCACCTCTATCCTGCAACCGGTCGGCTCCAATGGATCAATCCGCCCCGTCTCAAAAGGAAGGCGCCGCCGCAGCGGATACGGCGCCACAGACAGACTATCGCCTTGGAAGCCTCTATTCGCTGGCGACCGCTTTTCTTCTCGCTACGCAGGAGCCTTTTTCTTTTCTCGCCGCCAGGCGGCTTAACGCCATCCAATTTGTCTCTCTGACCCAGATCGCCCTACTGGTCTCTCTTCCGCTTTTGCTGTCGCGTCCGATAAGCAGACGCGACTTTGTCGCGCTCCTGTCGGATCTGTCAAATGTCGGGAAGCTTGCGATTATCTTCGCCGTCGGCATGAGCGGGTTGCTGTTGTACAACCTTGGCTTGAGCAACGCTCACCCGATCATTATTTCCGCGATATTGAATCTTTCTCCGTTTTGGGCGGCGTTGGTCGCGCGCGTCATATCGGGAAAATCAATTCCGATTTCGCCTCCAATTTTTTTCGGATGCTTGGCCGCGGGATTTATCGGCGCCATGGCGATTCCTTACAGCCAAATGGACAAAGGCAATATGCCGTCGATCCAAGATTTGACGGGCGATCTCCTCCACGCTGGATGGATCTACGCCATACCGATCCCAATATTTTCTGCGCTAAGCGGCACGCTGATCGGCAAATGGTTCGCGAAATACGATGAGTCCGCGGCGATCGCGGCCAATTTCGTCGTGTCCACAGTTGTGCTGATTCCATCGACGGTCATTATTCTCTATGCGCGCTCGGAACTGCCTTCGGGAGAACCGCTTGCGATCGCCTTGATGATCATCGGCACGATTATCGCTGCTTCTCTTGGCCGCGTTCTCTATCAGATATCGCTGACCGCGACAGATAACGACAATGGTTTCGTCACGATGTTCTTTCTTCTCGTGCCCGCGTTGACCAGTCTCATATCGCTGGCGCTGTCGTGGTGGATTACCGATTTGCATTTCGTTGCGGGTCCGCTTTTTTATTTTGGCTTAGCGCTCAATTCAGCCGCACTGCTATTGTTTTCGCTTAAGTCTTGGGCGCGCTGACCCATTGCGGCGCATATCGAATGTTCGAGTCCCAACCAACTCCCGGTTGAACGAAGGCCCCGCTCTCGACGGCGTCCTGCAACCAGGGCATACTCGCCGGAAATTGACGCGATTGATCATCACGACCCACGCGATTTGATGGCCTGGCCAACCAACCGGCGGATTAAAATATTTATTTTTTAAGGGGCGACCTCACGATGAATTGGATCCGATCTTTAACGATCGCGGCGCTCGTTGCATCGCTTGGCGCCGGCTGCAGGCCGACACAGCAGGCCTCGTCTGCCCCGCCTCCGCCGCCGGCGGTTGGCGTGACGCTGGCGCAAATGAAGGGCGTGACGCCGTCCTTCGACTTTGTCGGCCGGGTGAAGGCGGTCGACACGGTTCAGTTGCGGGCGCGCGTCGAAGGCTTCCTTGAAAAAGTCTTGTTCAAGGAAGGACAGAACGTCAAAACGGGCGACCTTCTCTATCAAATCGAAAAAACGCAATATCAAGCCGCTGTTGACCAATCGACCGCCAATGTCGCCGCGGCCGAAGCGCAGGAACTTAATGCGCAACTCCAGTTCAACCGCAGCGCCGATTTGGTGAAGACCCAATCCGTGGCGCAGTCGACACTAGACCAAAACCGAGCCAGTCTCGAAAGCGCCAAGGCGAATGTGCTACAAAACAAAGCCGCGTTGACGATCGCGCAGGAAAATCTCAGCTATACGGACATCGCATCGCCGATCAACGGGCGGATAGGCCTCACCACTTATACGCAAGGCAATCTGGTCAACCCCGCCAGCGGCGTTTTGGCGACGATCGTCAGCGACGATCCGATTTATGTCGAATTCCCAGTGAGCATGCGACAGATCGCCGATATTAACGCCACGCACAAACAAGAAGGCGCCGGCCAGGTCAGTATCAAGGTCTTCATTCAGCTCGCGAATCGGCAAGAGTACGGCCATGCTGGAGTTTGGAACTTCATCGGCAATCAAGTCGACCAGCAAACGGACACGCTGCTCGTCCGCGCAACTTTTCCTAATCCTGAACGGCAGTTGGTGGATGGCGCATTTGTGACCGTAAAAGTGCAGGAACGCGACGAGCAACCGCGGCTCGTCATTCCGCGATCCGCCCTGCAATTGGATCAGGTGGGCGTATACGTTCTGGTCGTCGACAAAGAACATAAAGTACAGGTCAAGCGGGTCACGACCGGAGAAGCGGTGAACACGGAGATCGCTATCGCTTCGGGACTCGAGGTCGGCGATCAAGTCATTGTCGATGGTATACAGAAAGTCCGGCCAGGACAGGTCGTTCAAGAAAATGTCATCCCGCCGAGCGCCGGAGCCGCGAAATGATTTCCGCGATCTTCGTCGATCGACCGCGCCTGGCGTTTGTTATTTCGATCGTCATTACGCTGGCCGGATTAATCGCCATCTTTTCAATTCCGGTCGCGCAATTTCCTAACATTGTGCCGCCTCAGGTGACGGTGACCGCCAATTATCCAGGCGCCGACGCCGAGGTCGTCGAAACGACCGTGGCGCAGCCAATCGAGCAACAAGTCAACGGCGTCGACAACGCGCTCTACTATCAGTCGGTAAGCGGCGCCGACGGCACTTATACGCTAAACGTCACCTTTGACCTCGGTACCGACCCGGACATCGATACTGTCAACGTCCAAAATCGCGCGACTCTTGCTGAGCCGCAATTGCCCGAGGAAGTGACCCGACAGGGGCTCTTAATTCGAAAAAAATCAACCGCACTTCTTGAAGCGCTGATGCTTTATTCGCCAAAAGGCTCCTACGATCAGCTCTATCTCAGCAATTACGCCACCATCAACGTCCTCGACGCTCTCTCGCGTATCAAGGGCGTCGGCCAGGCGAGCCTCTTCGGACCGCTGGACTATTCGCTTCGTATTTGGCTCGATCCCAACCGTTTGACGGCTTTCAACTTGACGCCGAACGACGTCGTAACGGCCGTGCAGGCGCAGAACGTGCCAGCGGCGCTAGGACGCATCGGCGGCGCGCCGGTCTCACAAGACCAACGAAGTCAGTTCACGGTCAAGACGCAGGGCCGGCTGACCAGCCCCGAAGAATTCTCGAACATCGTTCTGCGAACAAATCCAAACGGCTCGGTGGTGCGCGTCAAAGACGTCGCGCGCGTGGAAATGGCCGCCAATTCTTCCGATCGTTATTCGCGGTTCAATGGCGCGCCGACAGCGGCGATCGGCATCTACCTGTCGCCCGGCGCCAACGCCGTCAACGTGACGAAGGCGGTCAAGGAAACGATGGACGAACTGGCCAAGCGTTTCCCGAACGATCTGACCTATACAGTGTTTTTCGATACGACGGTTTTCGTCAAAGCGACAATCGAAGAAGTGGTGCGCACGCTCGGCGAAGCTTTTGTTCTCGTCGGCATCGTCGTGTTCCTCTTCCTCGGCAAGCTCCGTACGACCCTTATTCCTCTGATCGCTGTGCCGGTTTCTATAATAGGAACTTTCGCCGTCATGCTTGCGATCGGCTATTCGGCGAACACGGTTTCGCTGCTTGCCTTGGTTCTGGCCATCGGCATCGTCGTGGACGACGCGATCGTCGTCATTGAAAATGTCGAACGCGTCGTCGAAGAAGAACCGCATCTGACGGTGGCCGAAGCCACCAAGAAGGCGATGACCGAAATTACCGCGCCGATCATCGCCATCACCCTGGTCCTTTTGTCGGTCTTCGTCCCAGTGGCGTTCATTCCAGGCATCAGCGGGCAGTTGTTCCGGCAATTCGCCGTCGCTGTTTCGGTTTCGATGCTAATCTCAGCGCTGAATGCGCTGACGCTGAGCCCCGCGCTGTGTTCTGTCCTGATCAAACGGGGCCAAATCAGCCGCGGGCCGATTCGATATGTTCTCAACGGCATCGATCACGTCCGCGACGGTTACGTGGCCATCGTCAGTCGTCTTGTCCGAGTGGCGTTGGTCGGCGTCGTCGCGATCGTCGGCGTGCTCGCGGCGTCAGGATTTTTATTTTCGAAAACGCCGCAGAGCTTTTTGCCGGAGGAGGACCAGGGCGCGCTTTTCGCCGCCATGCGATTGCCGGAAGGCGCCTCTGTCAATCTCACTGGATCGGTCGTCGAACAGGCCGAAAATATCATTCGCGCCGTTCCGGGCGTTGAAGGCGTCATATCGGTGGTCGGTTTCGACTTCATCGACGGCATCACCTCGCCGAACCAGGCCTTCTTCGTCATCCGCCTGAAGCCATACGAAGACCGTACCGACCCTTCGCAAGGCGCCGCCGCGATTGTCGGGCAGCTTCGGCCCAAATTGGCGGCGATTCAACAGGCCGTCGTCTTTCCCTTCAACTTGCCCCCCATCCTTGGTCTCGGCAACACGGGAGGCTTCCAATTTGTGCTCGAAGCCTTGAAAGGACAGAGTGCGGAGGACATCGCCGCGACGATGCGCGGCTTGTTGGTCGCCGCCAACCAGCAGCCCGAACTTGCCGGCGTATTCAGCACTTTCGCGGCCGATACGCCTCAAGTCTATCTGAACATCGATCGCAATAAAGCGCAGGTTCTGGGCGTCAAGATCGCTGAGATTTTCAACGCGGTGGGATCCACCATTGGGCAATTTTACGTCAACAATTTCAATATCTTTGGCCGCGTATGGCAGGTCAACATCCAAGCGGATACGCCGTTCAGGAAGGAAATCGACGATATTTTCAACGTCTATGTTCGCAATAGCGCAGGCTCCATGGCGCCCGTGCGCGTGCTCGCGCAGCCCGAGATCGTGCTGGGGCCGCAATTGCTCGTACGATATAACGGTTTTCGCGGCGCGCTGATCAATGGCGCGCCAAAACCAGGATTCAGTTCTGGGCAAGCCCTAGCCGCGATGGAGCGCGTTTCAGTCGAAACGCTCCCAGCCGGCTATGCCTATGAATGGACCGGCACTGCGCAGCAGGAAAAGGCCGCCGCGGGCGGGACGGGCGTCGTTCTCGGTCTTGCCCTCCTATTCGCGTATCTCTTTCTTGTGGCGCTTTACGAGAGTTGGAATATCCCGATTCCTGTCTTGCTCTCTGTCGGCGTCGGTGTTTTGGGCGGCGTCGCCGGCGTTGTCATCAGCGGCCACAGTTTCGATGTTTATTCGCAAATCGGCTTGGTTGTACTTATCGCCTTGGCGGCCAAGAACGGTATTTTGATCGTCGAATTCGCGGTCGATCAGCGAAAACAGGGGAAGTCGATTCTCGAAGCAGCGACAATGGGCGCGCGGCTGAGATTCCGGCCGGTGATGATGACGAGCTTCGCCTTCATCCTCGGGCTTTTGCCGCTGGTCATCGCCGTCGGGGCTGGCGCGACGAGCCGACGCGCCGTCGGCACGCCGGTCTTCGCCGGCATGTTGGCCGCATCGATATTTGGGATATTCCTGATCCCGATGCTCTATGTCGTCTTCCAACGGCTGCGGGAGCGGGTCTCTCGTTCGCCGCAACTCACGACTGCCGACAATGCAATGCCAAACGCTTCCGAAGCCCGCGAATAACGCTTAAGTTTGCGGGCTAAGGGAGAACGCGCGCTGTGTTGGAGATACCCGAAAGGCGTCTTGATTATTCGGCGCCCTATGCGTCGGCGCGATCGCCCGTCTTCGGCCGCAACGTCGTCGCCACGTCGCAATCTCTCGCTTCAGCGGCCGGCGTCGAAATGCTGATGGCGGGCGGCAATGCGGTCGACGCCGCGGTCGCGGCGGCGATGACATTGACCGTGGTGGAACCGACGGGCTGCGGCATCGGCAGCGACGCCTTTGCGATTGTCTGGGACGGCGCGGCGTTGCACGGGCTCAACGCCTCAGGCTGTTCCCCGGCCGGCTGGACGGCTGCACGTTTTGGCGCAGAGCCGGTTCCAGAACGCGGGTGGAATTCGGTTACCGTACCGGGCGCTGTTTCGGCGTGGGTTGCGTTGCTCAAACGCTTTGGCCTTCTCAGCGTATCGCAGGTCGCGGCGCCGGCTATCCGTCATGCGCGACACGGCTATGCCGTCACGCCGCGGATTGCCGAATTGTGGCGGCGAAATGCAGCCGTGTTGAGCGAACAGCCGGGTTTCGCCGACTGCTTCCTTCCCAACGGACGCGCGCCTCGCGCTGGGGAAATCTTTAGATCGGAGGCGCATGCCCGCACGCTGGAATTGATCGCCGATTCGGATGGCGAAGCCTTCTATCGCGGCGCCCTGGCGCGAGCGATTGCGGAAGACGCCCGGCGTCATGGCGCCGCTTTGACGCTCGATGATCTTGGCGCCCACGAGCCGGCGTGGGTGACGACGCTATCGCAACCTTACGCCGGCGCGCTCGTCCACGAGCTTCCACCGAATGGCCAAGGACTAGCGACGCTGATGAGCCTCGGCGTCCTGCAAGCGCTGGGCGAACGCGGCGCCTCGGCGGACGATCCGCGCGAAACGCACCTTGCGATCGAGGCGACGAAACTGGCGCTCGCCGATATCTATCATTTTGTTGGCGATCCTTCCTCGATGACAGCCGCGCCGGAGGCTTTGCTCGATTCTGCCTATCTTGCAAACCGCGCTAGGCTTATCGATCGCGATCGCGCCGGCGAGTTCGGCCATGGCGCGCCGAAGGCGGGCGGCACGGTTTATCTTTCCGCCGCCGACACCAGCGGGATGATGATTTCCTTCATCCAGTCGAACTATATGGGCTTCGGCTCGGGCGTCGTCGTTCCAGGAACAGGGATCAGCTTGCAAAACCGCGGAGCGGGTTTTTCGACGGCTCCGGGTCATCCCAATCAGGTCGGACCCCGCAAGCGACCGTTTCATACGATCATCCCCGGATTTGTGATGGATGGCGACGGATCGCCGTTGATGGCCTTCGGCCTGATGGGGGGACCGATGCAGGCGCAAGGTCACTTGCAGCTACTGCTGCGTATTCTGGGCCATGGTCAAAACCCGCAAACTGCCGCCGATGCCCCGCGCTGGCGCGTCTTGGCGGGCAAGCGTGTCGCTGTTGAAGCGACGATTTCGTCAGTTCTTATCGAAGCCTTGCGCAGCCGCGGGCACGAAATCGTGATCGAGCCGCCGGATTCGGTTTTCGCTTTTGGCGGCGCGCAAATCGTAATGCGGACCGAGGGCGGCTATGTCGCCGGCTCGGATCCGCGCAAAGACGGGCAAGCGATCGGCTATTGACAGTGAAGACGGGTGGTTTGGAGCCGCGGACGTACACTGAAGCTGTCGTGTAGCGAGCAATGCAGGTCTTCGGATTGCGGAGTCGTCATAATTGCGATCGCCCGCTATGATCGCAGGAGCGGGCGCGACAAGCTCATCCAGCAAAGCATCGCGGACGGCGTCGGACGCGGGAGGATCTGATGAAGCAAGAACACGAATTCTTGGCGAAAAGCGCGCATGAGGCGGCGCCTATCCCGTTCGATAAGGCCAGGCTCGACAAGCTTCTCGACGAGGCTGGGATCGACGCGATCATCGTCTCCTCCAAACACAATATTCAATATCTGTTCGGCGGCTACCGCTTCTTCTTCTTCGATCATTTCGACGCAATCGGCGTCAGCCGCTATTTGCCGCTGCTTGTCTATGTCAAAGGGCGTCCAGATCTCGCGACCTATATCGGTCATTCGATGGAGTCCTATGAGCGCGATCTCGGAAAGTTCTGGACGTCGAGCCTGCAGGCCGCCGGCGGCAGCGTCGACGCAGGGCGCCTCGCCGCCGACTGGCTCGCCAAGCTCGGACCCGAGATCAAACGGATCGGCGTCGAGCGCGCTTTTCTGCCTGCCGATGCAGAAGAAGCGATCCGCCGTGGGGCGCCGCAATTCGAACTCGTCGAGGCGCATTTGCCGCTCGAAAGGCTGCGCGCCGTCAAGACCCCGGACGAATTGGAGATGCTGCGCAAAGCCTCCGACCTCGTCATCGATTCGATGTTGGCGGTGATCGCAGCGCATGGGCCGGGGGCCACCAAGTTGGAACTGACCGAAGCGCTGCGTCGCGAAGAGGTGAACCGCGGCCTGACCTTCGAATATTGCCTCATCACCGCAGGTACAAGCATCAATCGGGCGCCGTCGCCGCAAGTATGGGGCGCCGGCGAGATTTTATCGCTCGACTCCGGCGGCAATTATAAAGGCTATATTGGCGATCTCTGCCGCATGGCGATCCAAGGCGAACCCGACGCGGAGCTCGAAGACCTTCTCGCGGGGATCGACGAAATTCAAATGGCGGCGCGAAAGCCCATCAAGGCGGGCGTACGCGGCGGCGACATTTATGTAAGCGCCGGCGAGGTTTTGCGGCGCTCGTCGGAGAGCAATTCAATCGAATTCGTCGCCCATGGCATGGGGCTGATCAGTCACGAAGCGCCGCGCCTGACCACTCGGGGCGCAAACCCCTATCCCGCCTATGACGTCGACCGGCCGCTGGAAGCCGGCATGGTCGTTTCCATCGAGACGACGCTGAAACATCCACGACGCGGCTTCATCAAATTGGAGGACACGGTCGCTGTCACCAATGACGGCTGGGTCGGTTTCGGCGATCGCGGACGTGGCTGGAATCGCGGCGGCGTCGCGCAAGCCTAGTCCAACCTGGTCAAGTGTTGATACGAAAATCAGGCGTCCATTTGAGATGCTCACGCGCTTTGTCGGTCGCGACAGCGGCGTTCGTATCAACGATGTTATAGGCGCCGGGCTCGCCGCGATCGACGGCGAGAAAGGCCGCGAAGGCTGCCGCGTCGACATGGAGGGGCGCGGATTCAGGCGGCCGATCCGTGCTCGTTCCCGGGCCATAAAGGCGACCGTAGCGGAGCACGACGCCATTGAGGGGCGGCGATTTCAAGGTCGCGTTCTCTAGCGCGACAACGCCGCCTATCGTGATCGCACGATCCCCCTCCGCTGATAGATCGAGCGGATCGCTTTCAACATGCGGCTCAGGTCCCGTCGCGTAAGCCCATGCGATGCTTTGCGAGATGAACCGGCGGGCGCCAGCCTCAATCGCGGCGGCGACGAGATTTCGCGTACCCTCTTCGCGCACGCGCGCGTTGCGGACGATCGCTTCTTTCATCGACGCCGGGTCGAGGTCTTTGGGAAGATCGGTCAGTTGATTGATCACGACCTCCGGCTGCGCCGAGGCCAATGCACGAGAGGCGGCCGCAGCGTCGAAGACATCGACGACGATCGCCTCCATGCCGAGACGTCTAAGTCCTTCTGCCTTCGCCTCCGATCGTGTCGTCCCGATGACGCGATGGTCGGATTGGCGCAGCAGCAAAGTCAAACGCCTGCCGATCGCGCCAGACGCTCCGACAAGAAGGATTTTCTTTCCCATCCTCACGCTCCTACGATGAAGCCTTCAGATGGTCCTATTGCGTGCGATGATCAAGACCGATGTCCAGGACGCGCGCGCTGTGAGTCAATGCGCCGACCGAGATCAAATCCACGCCGGTGGCGGCGATGGCGCCGATCGTATCAAGATCGACCCGGCCCGACGCTTCCGTCACCGCTCGACCTCCGACGATAGAGACGGCGCGACGCAAGGCGTCCGGCGTCATATTGTCGAGCAGGACCGCATCGACGCCGGCCGCCATCGCCTCGTCCAATTGTTCGAGCGTGTCGACTTCGATCTCGATTTTGACGAGATGGCCTACGGCGGCGCGGGCGCGTTCCAGAGCGGGCCTTATGCCGCCGGCAATCGCGACATGATTGTCTTTGATCAAGATCGCATCATCGAGGCCGAAGCGATGATTGGAACCGCCGCCGAGGCGGACGGCATGTTTTTGTAAGGCGCGCAGCCCCGGCATGGTCTTGCGCGTACAAGTGACGCGAGCCTTGTGTCCAGCGATGGCCTTTGTCATCGCCGCGGTGGCCGAGGCGACGCCGCTGAGGTGACAAAGAAAGTTCAGGGCGATGCGCTCCGCGCTGAGAATGCCGCGCGCCGGACCGGCGACGATGGCGATAACATCTCCCGGCTCGAGCGCATCGCCGTCGCCGCGCAACGCGTTCGTGGCAATCGCCGGATCGACGAGTTCAAAGGCGAGCAGCGCCACGTCGAGACCTGCGAGTACGCCGCTCTGGCGGGCGACGAGTGCGGTCTCGGCGCGCGCTCGTCTGGGGACGATCGCATCCGTCGTCAGATCACCGGCGCGGCCGAGATCTTCGAGAAGGGCGGCGCGGACGATCGGTTCGACCATCAGCCGCGGTAGGCTTGGAATATTCATTTGACTAATCTCCAAAGGCGAAGGTTGCGGCGCGGTCGCATATTTCATCGGCGAGGGTTGTCGCTGTTCGAAGGTCCAACTTTCGTCGATAGGCTTGCGTCGGCGCTTTCTTGGGATAATCGGCGCGATAATGCGCGCCGCGGCTTTCCTTGCGTTCCAGAGCCGCTAGGGCGATGAAGAGGCCGACAAGCGCTGGATCCGCCGAAGGGCCTTTTTGAAAGGCCAAGGACGAGAGTTCAGCGACCGCGTGTGTGAGTTGCGCCCTGTTGCGCTCGATGCCGACGCAACGCGTGAGAATTCGCCGGGCCGGCGCGGCGCCGGCTGGGGGCGGCGCATCGAATTGGTCGACGCGGCCGGCGACCCCCGCCACGACGTCGCTTACACTCTCCGCAACCGCGCCCCCCATAACGAAGGCTTCGAGAAGCGAGTTGCTGGCTAACCGGTTCGCGCCATGCAAGCCCGTTGCGGCTGCTTCGCCGCAGGCCCAAAGACCGCGGAGCGAGCTACGACCAAATGCGTCAACCGCGACGCCGCCCATATGGTAATGCGCGGCGGGTTTGATCGGAATCGGCGTCGTGGCAGGATCGATCCCCACCTTTTGGCAAGCAGCAAAAATGCTTGGAAAACGTTCGCTGAAACGCGACCCAAGCGCCCTTTGCGCGTCGAGATAGATGCGATGGCCTTCGCCCATATGCCGCGAGACGGCGCGAGATACGATGTCGCGCAGCTCAAGCTCGGCCCTGCCCTGCCCTGCCATGAAGCGCTCGCCGCGCTCGTCTATCAACACGGCCCCTTCGCCCCGTACGGCTTCGCTGACGAGCGGCATGGGATCGCTTCCGACATCGAGCGCGGTTGGATGGAATTGTACGAACTCCATGTCGGCGAGTTCGGCGCCGGCGCGTGCCGCGAGAGCGAGACCTGAACCGATCGCGCCAAGTGGGTTGGTGGTCTCTCGGTACAGCGCGGCCGCACCGCCTGTCGCGATGACGAGGCGACGCGTCGCGGCAAAGAGATAGCCTGTCGGGGTCGCCGCAACAACGCCTTGCACGGACCCATCTCTCACGATGATACGCCGCGCCTCGGCGCCGGAGACGAACGTGATCGAGGGTGTCTCCGATACTTTCAGAATGAGCGCGCGCATGATCTCGCGACCTGTGGCGTCGCCACCAGCGTGAACAACCCGACGCCGGCTATGGGCCGCCTCCAGTCCGAGGAGCAAGCGGTCTTCGGCGTCGCGCGAGAAAGGAACGCCGAGGCGCGCCAAAGCCTCGATCGCCGCGGGCGCCGCGACCATGATGCGCTTGACGACAGTAGGATCGCAGAGGCCGTCACCCGCCTGCAGCGTATCGGCCTCGTGTAACGACGGTTCATCGTCTTCACCGATGGCCGCGGCGACGCCGCCCTGCGCCCATGCGCTCGCCGCCTCGAGGCCGAGCGGATCGCGCGCGATCAGCGTCACCGGCATGGGCGCGAGGCGCAGGGCCGTCACGAGGCCGGCAAGGCCGCCGCCAATAATCACGGGCGCTCCTGAGGGAAGCGAGGCGATTTCGATCATGACGCCGTCCTCAAATCGCCAGCATACGTTCGACGGACGCACGCGCCCCGGAGGCGACGGCAGGCTCGATCGTCACCTCATGAGTCAAAGTCTCGAGCGAGGCGCGGATCTTGGACAAAGTAATGCGCTTCATGTGCGGGCAGAGATTACAGGGACGTATGAATTCGGTTTGCGGATTGAGGATCGCAACATTGTCGCTCATCGAACATTCCGTCACGAGAACGACGCGGGCCGGTCTTTGGGTGACGACATAGTCGGCCATGGCGGCGGTCGAGCCGGCGAAATCAGCCTCGGCGACAACTTCAGGCGGACATTCCGGATGAGCGAGAACGAGGACGCCGGGATGCTGCTCCCGAAGTGTGCGAATCTCTTCGGCGGTAAAGCGTTCGTGCACTTCGCAGCGCCCCGTCCAACTGATGATTTCGACGCCTGTCTGCGCGGCGATGTTGCGGGCGAGATACTCGTCTGGCAACATGATGACGCGCGGCGCGCCGAGAGATTCGACAATGCGCTTCGCATTGCCGGAGGTGCAGCAAATGTCCGCCTCCGCCTTCACCGCCGCTGACGTATTGACATAGGCGACGACAGGCGCGCCGGGATAACATTGCCGCATGAGACGTACGTCGGCGGCCGTGATCGAAGCGGCAAGAGAGCAACCTGCGTCAGTATCGGGAATGAGGACGGTTTTTTCAGGATTGAGCAGTTTGGCGGTCTCGGCCATGAAATAGACGCCGGCGAGTACGATGAGGTCGGCAGGTATCTTTGTCGCCTCACGCGCCAAGGCCAAACTGTCGCCGACGATATCGGCGACGCAATGGAATATTTCGGGCGTCTGATAATTATGCGCCAGGATGACGGCGTTCCGACGTTGTTTGAGCGCCAGAATGGCGTCGACATCGTCGGCCAAGGCCGGCCATTCAAAGGGCGGAATAAAGGACTTCACGCGTTCATAGAGAGCGGCTGTTCGATCGACGGCGGCAAAACTCGGCATCGCGATCTCCATATATACTCAAAGTGAGTATTATTCGACGATAAAAAATGCGGCTCTTCGGCCGGCCCTTATGCTAACTATGAGTATAAGAATGTCAAGCGTGCGGTTTCGCAGTTGGACGTATGGGTCGCATGCGCGAAATGCACGGCGAATTGCAAGGAAGCGCTATCCCAAAGGCGCGAGGGGCAGTCTCGCCCCCATGACGCTGCGTTGACGTAAAACTTCGCGGCGGAATCGCATGAGCTTGGCGGGCCGACCGCCCGTATCCGCCGACATGTCGCCGGTCTCCTCGACGAGGCCTTGCTGTTCGATGAGACGGCGGAAATTCTGTTTGTGGAGCTTACGCCCGGCGAGCGCCTCAACGCTGCGCTGCAGGCGAAGCAACGTAAACGTCTCTGGCATTAATTCAAAGACGACAGGACGATATTTGATTTTGGCTCGCAAGCGCGCAACGCCCGTCGCCAGGATGCGCCGATGATCGTGGTGCATCGGCTGGCCGAAGACGGGCGCAACGCCATCCGGCGCGCGACGCTTGGCCTCAGGGACCAAGCCCGCCTCGTAGAGAAGCTCGTAACGCTGGAGAACCAGTTCTTCGTTCCAAGAACGCTCGTCGCCATCGCCGAAATTGATCTCGAGGCGTTGAACGCGCTCTTGCTTGGCTGCACGGTCAGGCGCGGCGGAAGCCCAGCGCCGAAGCTGCGGCATCAGGGTCTTCGTGAAATTGGCCGACGGCCCGGTACGGCGGTCCTCCCAGGG
>JASLHV010000017.1 GCA_030153205.1 Roseiarcus sp.
ATCTTCGGCGCGGCTCTCTGCGGCTTGCCCTCGAGATGGGCGATCACGCTTCTGGCAATGGCGCGATAGCTCTGCGCATGGGCGCCGTCCGGTTCGGCGGCGACGATCGGCTTGCCGTTGTCGGAGGTCTCGCGGATCGCCATATCGAGCGGCACTTCGCCAAGGAAAGGAACGCCGCGCTTCTCGGCCTCATGCCGCGCGCCGCCATGCGCGAAAATATCGCTGCGCGTTCCGCAATGCGGGCAGATGAAGTAGCTCATATTCTCGATGATGCCGAGCACGGGGATCTTGACCTTGTCGAACATCGCGACGCCGCGCCGCGCATCGATCAGCGCCAGGTCTTGCGGCGTCGAGACGATGATCGCGCCGGCGAGCGGCGCACTTTGGGCCATTGTCAATTGCACGTCGCCGGTGCCGGGCGGCATGTCGACGATGAGACAATCGAGTTCGCCCCATTCGACCTCGCGCAGCAATTGCGTGATCGCCGACATCACCATCGGGCCGCGCCAGACGACCGGCGCCTCCTCTTCGATGAGCAGGCCGATCGAAATGACCTTCACGCCATAGGCGGTGAGCGGCACGATGAAGGACTTTTCGACCTTCGGCTTTTCCTTCAGGCCGAAAAGGCGTGGCGCCGAGGGGCCGAAAACGTCGGCGTCGAGCAGCCCGACCCGCCAGCCTTCCCTGGCCATGGCCACCGCCAGATTGGCCGCGGTGGTCGACTTCCCGACGCCCCCTTTGCCTGAAGCGATGGCGACGATGTTCCTCACGCCGGCGACACTTTCGGGCGTTCTCGGCCGCGGCGGATGGGCATGTTTGGCGCCCGGCTGAACCGGCGCCGGCGCACGCTCGGCGGTCAGGGTTACAAGGGCGCTTGCAACGCCCGGCGTCGCCAATAGAGCTTTTTCGGCGGCGAGCCGCATCGCCTCGAGGTGGGAGGCTTGGGCGGGGTCGATGGCGATCGACAGATAGACTTTGCCTTCGCGTTGCGTCAGGCCGCCGATGGCCCCAGATTGCGTCAACGGGGTCTTGCCGTCCGGGCCGGCGACGCCGGCTAGGGCTTTCATAATCGCGCCTTCGTCAACCAACGCCCTCTCCTCGCCGATCCCTTGATGGCGCGCCGCAAAAGACGGGCAAGGACCGAATGGCCTGTGATATAGACGGGTTCCTTGGGCGTTTGAAGGCGTGGATCGCGAAAGTCCGATGCGCGTGAAGGGAGGGCCGCCCGATCTAGAAGGTTTTGAAAGGCTGGTCATGCCCGGCGATAGCGGCGCAAATTCTGTTTCGCGGGCGGCGCGCGAGGGCGGGGGGCGTGCGCCGAGCGAAGTCGTGCAGGGCGCCATCGCGCCGCTGGCGACCTTGCCAGTCTTTTTCAAACTTTCCGGGAAACGGGTCGTGATCGCCGGTGGGACCGAGGCTGCGGCCTGGAAAGCCGAGCTTCTCGCCGCGGCCGGCGCGACTGTCGAGGTTTTTGCGGATGACCTATCATCGAAGATGATCGAGATCGTTGGCCGCCAAGCTTCGGTTCGTACCGAAAAGCGCCTTTGGCGGCCGGACGATCTCAAGGACGCCTTGATCGCCATCGGCGATTTTTCCGATCCCGCCCAATCTCGCGCCTTTCGCAGCGCGGCGCGCGCTGCTGGCGCCGCGGTCAATGTGATCGACCAGCCGGAATTCTGCGATTTCTCCTTCGGCTCGATCGTCAATCGATCGCCGCTGGTCATCGGCGTCTCGACCGACGGCGCCGCGCCGGTTTTCGGGCAGGCCCTGCGCGCCCGTCTCGAGGCGCTGATGCCGCAAGGCTTCTCCGCCTGGGCGGCGGCGGCCAAGAGCTGGCGGTCGGAAATTCAGGCCTTGGGCGTCAATTTTCGGCTGCGCCGTCGTTTCTGGGAGCGTTTTAGCGCTCTGGCCTTCGCCAATGCCGAGCGCGGGCCGAACGAGGCCGATCGCGCCGCCTTGATCGCCGCCGCGCGGAGCGACGCCTCGAGCGAGGCTCGAGGCGAAGTGATCCTGGTCGGCGCTGGTCCGGGCGATGCGGAATTGCTGACGCTGAAAGCGGTGCGCGCGCTGCAATCGGCGGACGTCATTCTGTTCGACGATCTCGTCTCGCCGGCCATTCTCGATCTCGCGCGCCGCGAAGCGCGCCGGATCAATGTCGGCAAGCGCGGCCATAGTCCGTCGGTCGGACAGGCTGATATTTCGGAACTCATTGTCTTGCTGGGTCGCGAAGGCAAGAAAGTCGTACGCCTCAAAGGCGGCGACCCCGCCATTTTCGGTCGCGGTAACGAGGAGATCGCAGCAGCGCGAAAAGCCGGGATTTCTTGCTCGATCATTCCCGGCGTGACCGCCGCTTTCGCGGCGGCCGCCTCGCTCGGCGTGTCGCTCAGCGAACGCGATCGGGCGCGGCGCGTGCAATTCGTCACCGCTCATGACAAGGACGGTGTTTTGCCGGCAGGGCTCGACTGGGCGGCGCTCGCGGCGAACGATGCGACGACCGCCGTCTATATGGGCGTCAAGACATTGCCCCTGCTGGTGGAGCGCTTGATCGGCGCCGGACTCGATCCGAAAACGCCTGCGATCATGGTGGAGAGCGCCAGCCGCGCCGAGGAACGGCGTGTCGAGGGAACGTTGGCGGAGATGCCGGGCAAAGTCGCCGCGGCGGCGCCGAGCGGGCCTTGCTTGTTGCTCTATGGCGCAGCCCTCGACAAGGCGTTGGCAGGGCGGGACGCTTGAAGCTTTTCGTTTTCGGCCTGGGTTATAGCGCGCAGCGCTTTGTCGCCGGAGTTGACGGCGCGACAATCGCTGGTACGACGCGCGCCGCGCGAAAAATCGCAGCGCTCGGCGATGACGTTGAAACACTCGCCTTTGACGGCGCGCGCGCTGACGATGCGATCCTCGCGCGATTGGCGGCAAGCGATACATTGCTAATCTCCGTACCGCCTGGAGAACGAGGCGATCCTGTCTTGGATCTTTTTGCCTCAGCAATCGCGGCCGCGCGCTGGCGCGCTATCGTTTATCTCTCGACCGTCGGCGTCTATGGCGATCACGATGGGGCCTGGGTCGACGAAGAGAGCGCGGCGCGAACCGCGTCGGCGCGGGGCCGGGCAAGGCTCACGGCTGAGAACGCTTGGCGCGCGCTGGGACGCACAATAAACGCCCCAGTCCACATTTTGCGCCTTGCCGGCATCTACGGGCCGGGGCGCAATGCGCTTGTGAAAATGCGCGACGGTCGAACGCAAAGCGTGGTGAAGCCAGGGCAGGTCTTCAACCGCATTCACGTCGCCGACATTGCGCAGGCGATTGGCCTCGCCTTCGGCGCCGCAGGACAAGGCGAAATTTGGAACGTCGTCGATGACGAACCAGCGCCGCCGCAGGATGTGGCGGCCTATGCCGCAAAGCTTCTGAACCTGCCGCCGCCCCAGGAAGTCCCTTTCGATGGCGCCGATATGACCCCGATGGCGCGAAGTTTTTACGGGGACAACAGGCGCGTCTCGAACGCCAAGCTCAAACGCGCGCTTGGCTTTGCGCCCATCTATCCGACTTATCGTGAAGGATTGCGCGCCCTCGCCGCCACTGGCGAAGGGCGTCGCGGCTAAAGGCGCCGCATCTTTTTTTGGCGCGCCGGCAAACGGAAAAATGGCTTGCGCCGGGCGGCGCGCTCTTTACTTCTCAGATCTGCTCGATGGCGCGAACTTCAGGCAGGAAGTGGTGGAACAGGTTCTGGATGCCATGCTTGAGAGTGGCGGTCGAAGAGGGGCAGCCCGAACAGGCGCCCTTCATGTTGAGATAAACGACGCCGTCGCGAAACCCCTTGAAAGTAATGTCGCCGCCATCCCCGGCCACCGCCGGGCGGACGCGGGTCTCGAGCAATTCCTTGATCGCCTCGACGGTCTCGGCGTCTTTGTCGTCGAAGAATTCTCCTTCGGTTTCGATCGGCTCACCGGTCGCATCAGCCAGAATCGGCTCGCCGGAGAGATAGAATTCCGTCACCACGCCGAGGATCGCCGGCCGCAAATGCTGCCACTCGCCCTCGTTCTTGGTCACCGAGATGAAATCCGGCGCGAAAAAAACCCCGCTAACCCCCGGCACCTGCATCAGAGCCTTGGCCAGCGGCGACCGCTCCGCCTCAGCCGTATCGCGCGCCTCGAAAGTGCCCGCCTCCAGGACCGGGCGGCCGGGCAGAAACTTCAATGTGGCGGGATTAGGCGTGACTTCGGTCTGAATAAACAAAGGAGCGGCTCCAGGGGAAGGGGCGAATTCTCCTTACAAAATAGGAACCGAGGCGGGGGGATGCAAGCAGCGCCGGGGCGGTCCACGCGATTGGACGCCTGCGCTGGCCTGTTCCCCAACGGAGGGGGCGGGGGCCAGGGCGCATGACCGGCGCCTTCCGCACCCCCTCGGGCGGCCGCGTCGACCGCGCCAAGCCGATTGAATTCTCCTTCGACGGCGTCCGCTACGCCGGCCTCCCCGGCGATACGCTCGCCTCGGCGCTGCTCGCCAATGGCGTGCATCTTGTCGGCCGCTCCTTCAAATATCATCGGCCGCGCGGCATATTGACCGCGGGTTCGGAAGAGCCGAACGCGCTCGTCGGCGTCGGCGCGAGCGAAAGTCGCTTCACGCCCAATCTGCGCGCAACCCAAGTCGAGATCTACGAGGGCCTACAGGCGCGCAGCCAGAATAATTGGCCCTCGCTCAAGAACGATTTCCAGGCGATCAATGGCTGGTTCGCGCCGTTCTTTCCGGCGGGCTTCTATTACAAGACCTTCATGCGGCCGGCGGCGGCGTGGAAACATTTGTACGAGCCGCTGATCCGCCGCGCCGCCGGCCTCGGCCGCGCGCCCAAAGCGCGCGACGCCGATCGTTACGCCAATCTCTACGCCCATTGCGATATCGCGATCATCGGCGCCGGGCCTGCGGGATTGGCGGCGGCGCTCGCGGCGGCGCGAAGCGGCGCGCGCGTGATGCTCTTTGATGAGCAGAACGAAATGGGCGGCTCGCTGCTCGCCGAGACGACCGCGAAAATCGATGGAAAAAGCGCCGCCGATTGGCTCGTGGCGACGCTTGCCGAACTCCGCGCCGCGCCGAATGTGACACTGGCGCCGCGTACCCAGATCTTCGGCTATTACGCCCAGAATTTTCTCGGCGGCCTGGAGCGGTTGAGCGATCATCTCAGCGAACCTGACGCGCGCCTGCCGCGCGAGCGGCTTTGGCAAGTCCGGGCCAAGAAAGTCGTCATCGCCGCCGGCGCGCATGAACGGCCGCTGGTCTTTCCAGACAACGACCGTCCCGGGATCATCCTGGCCGAGGCGGCAAGGACGTACCTTCAGCGCTATGGCGTCAAACCCGGTTCGCGCGCGTTGATCGCGACGGCGCATGATTCCGCCTACCGCGCCGCGCTCGACCTCGCCGCCGCGGGCGTCGAAATCGCTGTCATTGCCGATGTTCGGGACAAAGCGGATGGCGAATGGCCGCAGGCGGCGCGCAAAGCGGGATTGCATGTCGAGACGGGCGCGAAAATCCTGGGCGCGCAGGGCAAATTCCGCGTTGCCGCGGCGACGATCGCCAAGCGCGGCGGCGAAGAGACGATCGCCTGCGATCTCGTGGCGATGAGCGGCGGCTGGACACCGAGCGTGCATCTTTTCTCGCAATCGCGCGGCAAGCTTGCTTTCGACGAGGCGTCGCAAACGTTTCTTCCGGGCCTATCGGCGCAGGACCAGCGGTCCGTCGGCGCCTGTCGCGGCGTTTTCTCCCTGGCTGACGTACTCAAGGATGGCGCCGAAGCGGTCGGCGCCGACGCGCCGACTTTCTTGGTTGGAGGCGCACCGGCTGCGCATGGCGGCATGCTCGGGCGGGCGTCCGGCGACGGCAAGGACTCCAAAGCCTTCGTCGATTTTCAGAACGACGTTACCGCGCGCGATCTCGCGCTCGCGACCCGCGAAGGCTTCCGATCGATCGAGCATGTCAAACGCTACACGACCACCGGCATGGCGACGGACCAGGGCAAGACGTCGAACATGAACGCGCTCGCCATCGCCTCGCAGGAACTCGGCAAGACAATTCCCGAAGTCGGCCTGACGACTTTCCGTCTTCCTTATACGCCCGTGACTTTCGCCTCTTTCGCGCATATGTCGCGCCGCGCGTTGTTCGATCCTGTGCGCAAGACGCCTCTGCATGATTGGGCGGAGGAGCATGGCGCGACATTCGAGGACGCCGGCCTGTGGAAGCGCGCTTCATACTTTAAGCGCGCCGGAGAGACGTTGCGCGAAACCCATATTCGCGAGTGCCTCGGCACCCGCCAGCGCGCCGGCATGATGGACGCCTCCACCCTCGGCAAGCTCGAAGTGACCGGCCCCGACGCCGGAGAATTTCTCAACCGTCTCTACGTCAATTCCTTCGACAAGCTCGCTGTCGGTCGTTGCCGCTATGGCCTGATGCTGACCGAGACCGGCTTTGTCATGGACGATGGCGTCGTCGCGCGCCTGGGGCCGGATCGCTTCCATGTCACGACGACCAGTGTCGGCGTCGCCCGCGTCATTGCGCAGATGGAGGATTTCATCCAGACCGAATGGCAGGATCTCAGAGTCTGGTTCACGCCGGTGACCGAGCAATGGGCGACGATCGCCATCAACGGACCGATGACGCGCAAGATGCTGGAGTCGCTCGTCGAGGACATCGATATTTCATCCGCCGCCATGCCGCATCTCTCGATCCGCGAGGGTCGCATCTGCGGGGTTCCGACGCGGCTCGCCCGCGTCAGCTTTACCGGCGAACTTGGATTCGAAGTCAATGTGCCGGCCGATTATGGCCGTGCAATCTGGGAGGCGATCTGGGCGGAGGGACGCAAGGTTGACTGCGTTGTCTACGGCCTCGACACGCTGCTGATCCTGCGCGCCGAAAAGGGCTTCATCGTCGTCGGTCAGGAGACAGACGGCACGGTGACGCCGGACGATCTTGGTCTCGGGAAAATGGTCGGCAGGAACAAGCCGGATTTCATCGGCAAACGCTCTCTCCAGATGCAGGACTTGACGCGCGAAGGCCGTAAACAACTCGTCGGCCTTTTGCCGGAAGACCCCGCGCTGAAGCTCGATGAAGGCGCCCAGGTCGTCGGCGAGGAGAGGCCCGCGATCGGCTCGCCGGCGCTCGGCCATGTGACATCCGCTTATTGGAGTCCGACCTTGCAGCGCGGCTTCGCGATGGCGCTCGTTGCCGGCGGTCGCGGCCGGATCGGCGCCCGCATCCATGTGATGACCAAGGAAGGTACGCGGCCCGCGCAAATCGTCGAGCCGATCTTCTACGACAAGGAGGGCAAGCGCCTTGACGCCTGACCCTATGCGTCGCTCTCCCCTGTCGCGCCTCGCCGTGCCGAGTAATGCCCATGCCGAGGTTTCTTTCTGCAAACCGGCGACGCGGCTGATTCTTCGCGGCGGCGAGGATGCGGCGCGCGCGGCCGCGGCTTTCGGGCCCGCGCCGCCGTTGCAGCCCCTGCGGGTGACGGAGAAGGGACCGCGCGCGGCGATCTGGCAGAGCCCGGACGAATGGCTCTTGATTGCGGAAGATTGCGAGCCTGCGCCGCTGATCGAGAAGCTCGAAGCGGCCTTGGCGGAAGTCCCGCACGGCCTGGTCGACGTGTCGCATCGACAAGCGGCGCTCGAAGCGACCGGCCCCGGCGCAGCGCGCCTGCTCAACGCCGGCGTCGCGCTCGACCTCGATCTCTCGGCCTTTCCAGTCGGCATGGCGGCGCGTACGCTGCTCGTGAAGGCGGATATCTTACTGTGGCGGCGCGGCGCCGATCGCTTCCGGCTCGAATTTGCGCGTTCGTTCTCGCCTTATGTCGTCGAAATATTGGCGCAAGCGGCGGTTGATCAGGAGATTTGTTGAGCCCGTCCCCTCATCCGGCGGCTGCGCCGCCACCTTCTCCCGCAAGCGGGAGAAGGGGTACGTCCGCTGTCTTGCCTCGACCTTCGAGCCTGAGGACAGGCTCGGCGCGCCCCCTCTCCCACTTGCGGGAGAGGGTTGGGGTGAGGGTAACCCGCCGACGAGGAAATTCCTATTTCCATCGATGCAGGACGAAACAGTGGGGGCGGTTCGTTGAATGCTATCGGAGCCCCCGATGATCAGCGTCTTCGAGCTCTTCAAGATCGGCATCGGCCCGTCATCGTCCCATACCGTCGGGCCGATGAAGGCGGCGGCGGCTTTTGCCGATGGGCTCGCCGCGCGGGGTGCGCTTAACGCGACCGCGAGCGTCGTCGTCGATCTCTATGGCTCGCTCGCTTTCACCGGCAAGGGCCATGCCGTCGACAAGGCGGTGATCCTCGGTCTTTCCGGCGAGAAGCCGGCGACAATCGATCCCGACCAGGCCGATCGTATATTCATCGAGACGCGCGCGACGAAAAGCCTAAGGCTCGCGGGCAAGCGCGGGATTGTCTTCGACCCGGAGGCAGCGATCCGTTTCGACATGCTCTCGCAGCCGAAGCGCCATCCCAATACGCTGCGCCTTCGCGCCTTTGACGCGAGCGGCGTCACCTTGCTCGACGAAACCTGGTGCTCGATCGGCGGCGGTTTCATCTTGCGTGAGGATGAAGCCGAAGCGCAGGGCGCCGCGAATGTCACGTACCCCCATCCGTTTCGTTCGGCCGCCGATCTGCTCGCGCGCGGCAAGGAGAGTGGCCTTTCCATCGCCGATATGATGCGCGCCAATGAAGAGGCTTTGCGCCCCGTGAGCGAGGTCGACGGTCATGTCGATCTGGTGATAGCCGCGATGCTCACATGCGTGGATCGCGGCCTCGCCGTCGGCGGCGAATTGCCCGGCGGTCTGAAGGTGAAGCGCCGCGCCAAGGCGATCTACGAACGGCTCGAGGCCAACGCTTCGCTCAATGCGAAGGCGGCGCACGAGATCATGGATTTCGTCAGCGTCTATGCGATGGCGGTCAACGAAGAGAATGCGGCCGGCGGCCGTGTCGTCACCGCGCCGACCAATGGCGCGGCGGGCGTGATACCGTCCGTGCTGCGCTACTATCGCGATCATTGCATCGGCGCGACGCACGAAAACATGCGCGCCTTCATTCTCACCGCCACCGCGATCGGCGCCCTCTTCAAGATGAACGCCTCGATCTCCGGCGCCGAAGTCGGCTGTCAGGGCGAGGTCGGCGTCGCCTGCTCGATGGCCGCTGCGGGCCTTTGCGCCGCGCTCGGGGGCAGCAACGCGCAAATCGAGAACGCCGCCGAGATCGGCATGGAGCATCATCTCGGCATGACCTGCGATCCCGTCGGGGGCCTGGTGCAAATCCCCTGCATCGAGCGCAACGCCTTCGGCGCGGTGAAAGCCATCGCGGCTGCCTCTTTGGCGCTGCATGGCGATGGCAGCCACAAGGTCTCGCTCGACCAGGTGATCGTCACCATGCGCCAAACCGGCGCGGATATGCAGTCGAAATACAAGGAGACGTCGCTCGGCGGACTGGCGGTGAATTTCGTGGAGTGTTGAGGGTCTAAAGAGACGTCTTTACAATTTCCTCTTTACATCTATATTAAAGTGTAAAGAGAGAGAATTCATGCAGCCGAAACAACTTAACGTCCGCGATCCTCGCGCCGCCGCTCTGGCCAAGGCCCTCGGGCGAATGCGCGGCCAGAGTATGACCGAGGCTACGATTTACGCGCTCGAAGCCGCGATCCGCCAGGAAAAGGCGCGAACGCCGCTCGCCGAGCGCTTGGCCCTCATTTCCCGCGAATTGCTCGCCAAGGCCGGCCCGAATGGGCGCGAGATGACGCGCGAGGAGATCGACGCAATGTGGGGCCATTGATGTTCATCGATACGTCCGCCTTCATTGCAATCCTGGCGGCCGAGCCGGCGAGCGCGGCGCTCGCAGCGGCCATCGAAGCAGCCGAGAACCGCATGACTTCGCCTCTAGTTCGATTGGAGACGTGCATGCGTCTCGCAAGTAAGCTCGACATCAGCCCCGAGGACGCTCAGGTGGCGTTCGACAAGGCGGTCGAGGACGCCGCGATCGAAGTTGTAACAATTACCGACGCCATGGGACGCGACGCCGTCGACGCGTTTTCGCGGTTTGGCAAGGGACGGGGCCATCCCGCTCAGCTCAATCTCGCCGATTGTTTGGTCTACGCCTGCGCGAAAGCTCTCGAGGCGCCGGTTCTATGCATTGGAAGCGATTTTGCAAAGACAGATATACCGTTGGCCGGGACATTTTAGCCGCGATTTGCGGTTATCGCGCGTCTAAAGACACATCCCCGCCCGCTCTGTGCCGACATCCTCCCCCGCTTTCGCGGGGGAGGAGAAGGTCTCCGCAGAAAGCTGTCCCTTGTAGCGGACGACGAGGCCGAGCAAGGGCAGATTGATTTCGACGTGAAAGCGGAAGCGACCGTCGCTTTCGCGTTCGTAAGCATCGCCATAGGGCGTCAGCGCTAACGGTATCGGTACGCCAAGGACAGTCATGCTCCGTTGGATAAGCCGCAACCGCTCGCCGTCGACGACGAAAGCCAAGGCGACCCTCACAACGCCGAACCGTTCGACGATGAGGGCTTCGCTTCGTCCGCGACCAAGCGTCAATTCGCTTTGGAAGCGGCGGCCGCCGAAATCGCGGCGCCAGATTTCGCGATCCGGCGAAGGTTCGATCGTCACCGACACCGGAATGGACTTGCCCGCGGCGGGAAAGCCGAACAGCCAGGCGATGAAGCGGGCGAGCGGATTGGCGCCGCGCTCGACTTCCGCCTCGCCGCGAAAGACGCCAGGCGCGCCATTGTGAAGGTCGCGCACCGTCGGCGGCAGCGTTTCAAAAGCCTCGCCGAGCGCGCGGGCGATCAGCGGCTTCCGATCATCGCCGGCGCTTTCGTCTCGAACGCCGGTGTAAATCGTACGCGCGGCGAACATCTCT
>JASLHV010000074.1 GCA_030153205.1 Roseiarcus sp.
GCCGCCGGCCTCCAACGTGCCGATGATCTGGCCGACGCCATGGGCGAGGCCGACCAGCGCCGCCATATAGAGATCGACGAGGCTTGCGTGATCGATGCGAAGGTCGAGGCCGGTCACGGCGCCGCGCGCATTGGCGTCGGCCAGATCATCGGCACGTTGGAGGCCGGCGGCTATCATTTCGACATGCTGGTGGTGAGCGGCGGCGCCGGACGCAGCAAGCTGGTGCGCCAATTGATCGCCGACGCCACCGGCAAGAAGGTCGGCGCGCCCGAGACAAGCGAGCCGGTCCTTCTCGGCGGCGCCATGCTGGCCGCGGTGGCGGCGGGCCGCCACACCGTCTCCTCGGCCATGTCGGCCATGTCCCGCCTCGCCGAAGAGATCGCGCCGCAAGGCGGCGAAATCGCCGCTTTTCACGCCAAGAAACGGCAAGTCTTCGAATTGATGCAGCAGACCGAGCGGCGGATCAGAAAGACGATGAACGCATGACCCCGCTCTCCTCTCCAAGCCCGCTCTGCTGCGCAATATTTGAGCATTTATTCGACAATTGGGCATTTGCTTGCGCGGCCGGCGAGGCGCATGTTAGCCTCTGTCTTTGCGCGGAGCCTCGATGCGCACTGCTGGCGCCCGTCGACTCGCGCGAGGAAACGCAAAGCAGGCGCCATGGCCTGGCCTGAGGTTGTCATTTTCGATTGCGACGGCGTGCTCGTCGACAGCGAGGTTATCGCCCTCGCGGAGACGCGTCTGGCGCTCGGCGAAGCCGGCCTTCACCTGACCGGCGAAGAAGTGCTCGATCGCTTCCTCGGCCTCAGCGTCGAGACGATTGCGCGAAGCGCCGAAAAGGACCTCGGCGGCGCCTTGCCGGCGACTTTCCCCACCGATCTGACAACGCGCATCCTCGCCGGCTTTGAAAGCGAATTGAAAGGCGTCGTCGGCATTCGCCAGGCGCTGGCGGGCCTCGGCGCACGCGTCTGCGTCGCCTCCTCGAGCCCGCCGGAACGTATCCGCCGATCTCTCGCCGTCGTCGGCTACGAAGCCTTGTTCGAGCCCAATATCTTTTCGGCCAGCGCCGTCAAACGCGGCAAGCCGAACCCGGATCTTTTCCTGCACGCCGCGCGCGAAATGAACGCCCAGCCTGACGCCTGCCTGGTGATCGAGGATAGCGTGCCGGGAGTACAGGCCGCAGCCGCCGCCGGCATGCCGGTCTTCGGCTTCACCGGCGGCAGTCACATTTCCGGCCCCGCCCAAGGAAAACGATTGAGCGAAGCCGGCGCGGCCCTGATCTTCTCCGATATGACCGAACTTCCTGACATCATCCGGCGTCGACGCGGCGAAGTGGACAGTGAGCCGATCGCCCGCGCGCGATAGGGCGAGCGCGTCGCGGCGCGTGAAGCGAAGCCCTTTTGCTGTGGTACGATGACGCCAGACTTCGCTCATATCAAACAGGCGATTGAAGAGAACGGCCTCGCCGCGCGCGGCGCGTTTCGCCTCGCCGAAGCCGAACGCCAGCCTGGTTTGGACGGCGTAAGCGTCATCGTCATCATCGGCGTCGTCGGCGCCAAAGGCTGGAGCGCGTTCGCGGAATCGCCTGAGCAAATCGACAGCCGCCCGCATCCGCTCGACCGCTGGTCGCGGCGGATCATCGAGGGTCTCGCCGTAACCTGCGGCGCGCGGGCGCTGTTTCCTTTCGAAGGCCCTCCCTACTGGCCGTTTCAGCGTTGGGCGATGCGCGCCGAACCCTTGCGCGCCTCGCCGCTCGGCATGCTCATTCACCCAGACTATGGCCTCTGGCACAGCTACCGCGGCGCGCTCGGCTTTGCTGAACTCTTGTCGCTGCCGAAGGTCGAACCGCGCCCGAGTCCCTGCGAGACCTGCCGCGAGCGCCCCTGCCTCAACGCCTGCCCGGTCGGCGCCTTCACCAGCCGAGGGTACGACGTCGCAGCTTGCGCCCGTCATCTTTCTCGCGACGACGGCCGCGCCTGCATGGATGGCGGCTGCCTCGCCCGGCGCGCCTGCCCGATCGGCCGAGACTATGCGCATGGTCAGGCGCAAGCGCAGTTTCATATGCAGGCCTTTCTACGCGCGCGATCCGTCCCCGGCGCCAGCCCACCTGATCCCGACGATTGAGTTTCTCACGCGCCGCTTCCATAAAGGTTGCGGGAACCCGGGAGGATCGAGGGCTTATGGCGAAGAAGTCCGATGGCGACGAGGGGCGGCTTGACGACGCCGCCCGTGCCGGCTGGCTCTATTACGTCGCCGGCAACACCCAGGACGAAATTGCGCGCAAGCTCGGCATTTCGCGCCAGTCCGCGCAGCGCCTGGTCTCACGGGCGATCAGCGAACGCCTCATCAAAGTGCGCCTCGACCATCCGATCGCGCGCTGTCTCGAACTCGCCGCGGCGTTGAAGACCCGTTTCGATCTCCGCTTTTGCGAAGTCTCGCCGACGGATCGCGCCTCCGCCTCGACCACGCTCGGCATCGCGCAAGTCGCGGCGACCGAATTCGAGCGCTGGCTACGCCGGCCAGAGCCGGCGATCATCGGCATCGGCACCGGCCGCACCATGCGCGCCGTGGCCGATCAATTGCCGACAATGGAATGCCCACAGCACAAATTGGTCGCGCTCGTGGGTACGACCAAGATCGACGGCTCGGCGTCTTTCTACGATGTCGTGATACGCGTCTCCGATACGGTACGCGCGCCGCACTATCCCCTACCTTTGCCGGTGATTGCGCGCTCCATCGAGGAGCGCAAATTGCTGACCGGACTTCCTTCGGTACGCAGCGTGCTCGATCTCATCGAGCGGGCCGACGTCAGCTTCGTCGGCGTCGGCGCGATCCAGGAGAGCGCGGCGATCGTGCTGGACGGCATCATCACGCGGGAAGAAGCCGAAGGTCTGCGCACCGAAGGGGCGGTCGGCGAAATCACCGGCTGGGCCTTCGATTCTCGGGGACGTATCCTCGAGAGCGGCTACAATGCGCGCGTCGCCAGCGCGCCGCTTCGCCCGGAAGCGAATCGGCTCATGATCGGCGTCGCCATGGGCGCCGCGCGCCGCGCCGCCATTCGCGGGGCGCTGGCCGGCCGGCTGATTACAGGCCTCGTGACGGACGAGGCGACTGCGGATCACTTACTTCTCCGTTAAGGAGCATATTACATCGTAAATTCAAAAACTTACGCCATCTCCGAGCGGCAATTGCTGCGACGCAGCGACGATTTTGGGTTGACTCACACATGGTCTTTGTTGAGTATTCGCCCGAGCAACAAGCATTTGCTCAAGTTGTTTGGAGGAGGAAACACCATGAAGGTTCTCATGAAGAGCCTGCTCGGGGCTTGCGCCCTGTCGGCGCTTTCATTTGCCGCCGCGCAAGCCGAAACCACGCTGACGATCGCGACCGTGAACAACGGCGACATGATCCGCATGCAGAAGCTGACGGACGACTTCACCAAAGCCAATCCCGACATCAAGCTCAACTGGGTTACGCTCGAAGAGAACGTCCTGCGTCAGAAAGTGACGACGGACATCGCTACCAAGGGCGGCCAGTTCGACGTTCTCACCATCGGCACGTACGAAGTTCCGATCTGGGGCAAGAAAGGCTGGCTGGTTCCGCTCGACAAGCTCGGCGCCGAATATGACGTCGACGATCTCCTTCCGGCGATCCGAGCCGGCCTCACCATCGACGGCAAGCTCTATGCCGCGCCGTTCTACGGCGAAAGCTCGATGGTCATGTATCGCAAGGACTTGATGGAGAAGGCCGGGCTGACGATGCCCGAGAAGCCGACCTGGGAGTTCATCAAGCAGGCCGCCGACAAGATGACCGACAAGGCCAATGAGGTCTACGGCATCTGCTTGCGCGGCAAGGCCGGCTGGGGCGAGAACATGGCCTTCCTGACGGCCACCGCTAATTCCTTCGGCGCGCGCTGGTTCGACGAGAAGTGGAACGCGCAGTTCAATACCCCGGAGTGGAAGGCGACGCTCGACTACTACGTTCCGTTGATGAAGGCTGACGGACCGCCCGGCGCTTCGTCGAACGGCTTCAACGAAAACCTCGCTCTGTTCAACGCTGGCAAGTGCGGCATGTGGATCGACGCCACGGTCGCGGCCTCGTTCGTCACCGGCAAGGATTCGAAAGTCGCCGACAAGGTTGGCTTTGCTCTCGCGCCTGACAATGGTCTTGGCAAGCGCGGCAACTGGCTCTGGGCTTGGTCCCTCGCCGTTCCCGCCGGCTCGAAGAAGATTGACGACGCGGAGAAATTCGTCTCTTGGGCGACCAGCAAGCACTACACTGAACTGGTCGCTTCGAAGGAAGGCTGGGCCAATGTTCCTCCGGGAACGCGGACCTCGCTCTATAAGAACCCGGAATATCTGAAGGCCGCGCCCTTCGCCCAGATGACAATCGACTCGATCAACTCGGCCGATCCGACCCATCCGACCGTGAAGCCAGTGCCCTATACCGGCGTTCAATTCGTCGCCATTCCTGAATTCCAGGGCATTGCGACGGAAACCGGCCAGGACTTCTCGGCCGCTTTGGCCGGATCGACGAGTGTCAGCGACGCGCTCGCCAAGGCTCAGGCGAGCACAGAAGCGGCGATGAAGAAGGCTGGTTACGTCAAGTAATTTTGACTGAAATTACGAGAGCCGCTCTGCGGCGCTAAAGGGGCATCCTCCCTGCCTCTGGCTCCCCTTCCCGTTCGCGGGAAGGGGCGTTAAAAAGGGAAAGCCGACAAATTTGAAGCGGCGAACGAGCTTCGACGTGAGTAGCGTCGTCGTCGGACAAGAACGCCCTGCGCGAATTTTACAGGGGAGACCCAAGGTTATGGCTACACGTCAAACCCAGGCGGCGGCCCGCATACTCGTCGCCCCATCGATCATCCTGCTCTTCCTCTGGATGATCGTACCGTTGGTGATGACGCTTTATTTCTCGACCATGCGTTATAGCCTGCTCGACCCCGACAATACGGCCTTTATCGGTCTGCAGAATTATTCGTACTTTCTGTCCGATCCGAACTTCCTGACGGCATTGCTCAACACGCTGATCTTGGTCGGCTGGGTCCTGGTCATCAGCGTCGGCGGCGGCATCCTCGTCGCACTGTTGATGGACCAACCGATCTTCGGCCAGGGAATCGTGCGCTTGATGGTGATTGCGCCATTCTTCGTAATGCCGACCGTCAGCGCGCTCGTCTGGAAGAACCTCTTCATGAACCCGGTGTCCGGGCTCTTTGCCTGGATATCCAAATCGCTCGGTCTGCCGGTCATCGATTGGTTCACCAACTGGCCGATGCTTTCGGTGATCATCATCGTCTCCTGGCAATGGCTGCCCTTCGCCAGCCTGATCATGCTGACCGCGCTGCAATCGCTCGACGAGGAGCAGAAAGAGGCCGCCGCGCTCGACGGCGCGCCCGCGCTCTCCTTCTTCGTCTATATAGTGCTGCCGCATATCGCGCGCGCAATCACCGTGGTCGTTCTGATCGAGACGATCTTCCTGCTCAGCGTCTTCGCGGAAATCTTCGTGACGACGAACGGCGGCCCGGGCAACGCGACGACCAATATTCCGTTCCTCGTCTACAAACAGGCGCTGTTGGACTTCGACGTCGGCGGCGCGTCGGCGGGCGGCATTATCGCGGTCATCCTCGCCAATATCGTCGCCATCTTCCTGATGCGCATCGTCGGCAAGAACCTGGAGAGCTGAAGCCATGGCGCTCAAACAATCCACGGGCAAACGCGTTGGGATGACGATCGCCGCTTGGCTGGTCGGTTTCCTGATCTTCTTCCCGATCCTTTGGACCTTCCTGACCAGCTTCAAGTCGGAGTTGGACGCTTTCGCCATCCCGCCGAAATTCCTGTTCTTCCAATGGACGACGGAGAATTACGTCGAGGTGCAGTCGCGCTCGAACTATCTTCTGTTCGCCTATAATTCGATCGTCCTCGCGGTCGGCGCCAATATCGTCGGTTTGATCATCGGCGTCCCCGCGGCATGGTCGATGGCCTTCTCGCCGACCAAACGTACAAAAGACCTCCTGATGTGGATGCTCTCCACCAAGATGATGCCGGCGGTCGGCGTGCTGGTGCCGATTTACCTTCTCTTCAAGAACGCGGGCCTGCTCGACAGCCGGCTCGGCATCGGCTTTGTCCTTTTGATGATGAATCTGCCGATCCTGATCTGGATGCTCTACACCTACTTCAAGGAAATCCCGGTCGATATTCTCGAAGCGGCGCGTATGGACGGCGCCTCGCTGCTCAACGAGATCATCTATGTGCTGACGCCAATGGCCGTGCCCGGCATCGCCTCGACCATGCTGCTGGCGATCATCCTTTCTTGGAACGAGGCTTTTTGGACGCTTAATTTGACCACTTCCAACGCGGCGCCGCTGACGGCCTTCATCGCCTCATACTCGGCGCCGGAAGGGCTGTTCTGGGCGAAACTCTCGGCGGCTTCGACCCTCGCGATCGCGCCGATTCTCGTCCTGGGATGGTTCTCGCAGAAGCAGCTCGTACGCGGCCTGACCTTCGGCGCGGTGAAATAAGCGAAACGACTTTTAGAGAAAGCAACGATCATGGGCAGCATCGAACTCAAAAATGTCCGCAAAGATTTCGGGGCCATTTCCGTCATCAACGACGTCAGCTTCAAAGTCGAGAACGGCGAATTCACCGTCTTCGTCGGCCCGTCGGGATGCGGAAAGTCGACGCTTCTGCGTCTCGTCGCCGGTCTCGAGGACATAAGCTCCGGCCAGATCCTCATCGACGGCAAGGACGTGAGCACTGTCGGCCCGGCGCAGCGCGGCCTGTCGATGGTGTTTCAGTCCTATGCGCTCTATCCGCATATGACGGTGCGCAACAACATCGCCTTCGCGCTCAAAATGGCCAAGCAACCGCAAAATGTCATCGACGAGAAGGTGAATAAAGCGGCGGGCATCCTCAATTTGACGGACTATCTCGATCGTCGTCCAAGGCAGCTCTCCGGCGGCCAGCGTCAGCGCGTCGCGATCGGACGCGCGATCGTCCGCGAGCCGGCGGCGTTCTTGTTCGACGAGCCTTTATCGAACCTCGACGCGGCCCTGCGCGTCCAGATGCGTCTGGAGATCGGCGATCTCCATCACAACCTCAAGACCACGATGATCTATGTGACGCATGATCAGGTCGAAGCGATGACCATGGCGGATAAGATCGTCGTTCTCAATAAGGGCTCCGTTGCCCAGATTGGCTCGCCTCTGGAGCTCTACAACAGGCCGAACGGCCTTTTCGTCGCGAAATTTATCGGATCGCCGACGATGAACATTGTCTCTGGCGCGTCGGCCGCGAAGCGCAATGCGGCGTCGATCGGCATTCGCCCCGAGCACGTCGATTTCTCGACGACTGGCGGCGAATGGGCCGGCAAGGTGCGCATCGCCGAACATCTCGGCGCCGATACATTCGTCTATGTCGAGAGCGAAGCGGCAGGCCAGTTGACAGTACGGCTCGAGGGCGAGGCGGCGGTTCAGCCCGGGCAGACCGTCTATGTGACCCCGCAAGAGGGCCGATTGCATCGCTTCGACAAGGACGGCGTCGCCATCCGGTAAACGATCGCTCCCGCCAGGGCAAATCCGGGCGCATTCTTCTTGTTTGGCGGGTATTCGCGACGCCATAGTAGCTCAGGCGGGATCGCCTTTCGGCGGTTCCTTTTCAAACCAATGGATCGAAACCATGTCCGTCAAATTGAGCAGCGCCGCCCTGACGGGCCTGAATTCCACGATCGCGGTGCCGAAATATCGCCGATCCGACCTAACCGCCGGCATCGTCCATTTCGGTGTTGGCAATTTTCATCGCGCCCATCAGGCGGTCTATCTCGACGATTTGTTCGCCACGGGGCGCGATCATGACTGGGCGATCATCGGCGCGGGCGTACGCGACGCCGATGCCGTCGTGCGCGACAAGCTCGGTCAGCAAGACTGGCTGACGACGGTCGTCGAGCAAGAGGCGTCGAGTTCGAAGGCGCGCGTCATCGGACCGCATATCGACTTCATCAAACCTTTCGACGTCGCGACCACGCTCGACGTACTCGCGCGCCCACAAATTCGCATCGTCTCGCTCACCATCACGGAGGGCGGCTATTATATTTCGCCGGCGACGCAGGAATTTGACGCGACGCATCCCGACATTGTCGCCGACGCAAAAAATCTCGACGCGTCGAAGACCGTCTTCGGCTTGATCGCGGCGGGGCTCAAACGCCGGCGCGCGGCCGGCGTCGCGCCGTTCACCGTCATGTCGTGCGACAATATCCCCGGCAACGGCCATGTCACCGAAAACGCGGTCGCCGGCCTGGCGGCGCTCGCCGATCCAGATCTCGCGGCTTGGATACGCGCCAACGTTGCCTTTCCCAACTCGATGGTCGACCGCATCACCCCGGCGACGACGGATCGCGAACGCGCGACTTTGCGCGACAAATTCGATCTCGAAGACAATTGGCCAGTCTTCTGCGAAGAATTTCGTCAATGGGTGCTCGAAGACAAATTTCCTGCTGGCCGGCCGGCTTTGGAGAATGTCGGCGTAACTTTCACATCGAACGTTGCGCCGTACGAACTCATGAAGATTCGTATCCTCAATGGCGGTCACGCCGCGATCGCTTATCCCGCGGCGCTGCTCGATATCCATTTCGTTCATGAGGCCATGGCGGATTCCCAGATCGGCCCTTACCTCGAGCGATTGACCAAGACCGAGATCATTCCCGTCGTACCGCCGCCGCCCGGCGTCTCCCTCGACGATTACAAGGCTTTGATCGCGCGACGCTTCGGCAATCCGAAGATTGAAGATACGATCACGCGCCTATGCTTCGACGGGTCCAACCGGCAGCCCAAATTCATCCTTCCGACCGTCGCCGATCGTTTGAAGAGCGGCGCCGAGGTCAAGGGCCTCGCCCTCGTCTCGGCCCTCTGGTGTCGCTATTGCTATGGCGAAACCGAAAGCGGCAAGAAGGTCGCGCCGAACGATCCAAGCTGGGATCGTTTGCAAGCCGCCGCGAAACCAGCGCGGACCAATCCCCTCGCCTTCCTGGAAATGAAGGACATTTTCGGCGAGGCCGCACGCAATTCGACTTATGTCGCGGCTTTTTCCGGCGCTTTGTCCAAACTTTGGGGGCAAGGCGTTCGCGCAACGCTCGCCGACTATTTGGCGGGACGGCTCTAAGATCGCGCCATCGCTTTCGGCCCGCAGTGAGGCGCCGCGCGCGGCGGTCGCCTGCCGCCAGCCCAGCCCCATCCATCGCCAAAGGAAAGCAATATGAAACTTCAGGACAAGGTCGCCATCGTCACGG
>JASLHV010000097.1 GCA_030153205.1 Roseiarcus sp.
CCTCAATCGCGCCTATGTCTATGCGATGAAGGCGCATGGAGCGCAGAAGCGCGCCTCGGGCGACCCTTTCTTTTCCCATCCGCTTGAAGTCGCGGCGATTCTTACCGATCTCAAGCTCGATGAAGCAACGATCGTCGCGGCGGTTTTGCATGATGTGATCGAGGATACGGCCTCGACCCGCGAAGAGATCGACGCCAAATTCGGCAAAGAGATCGGCACGCTGGTCGATGGCCTGACGAAGCTGAAAAAACTCGATCTCGTCTCCAAGCGCGCCCAGCAGGCCGAGAACTTCCGGAAGCTTCTGCTTGCTATCGCCGACGACGCGCGCGTGCTGCTCGTCAAACTCGCCGACCGCCTCCACAACATGCGCACGCTGAAATACATGCCGCCGGACAAGCGCATGCGCATTGCCGAAGAGACATTGGACATCTACGGCCCGCTCGCCGGCCGCATGGGCATGCAGGGAATGCGCGACGAGCTCGACGATCTCGCCTTCCGCCAGTTGATGCCCGAGGCGCACGCCATGATTGTCGCACGGCTGCAAGAGCTGAAAATCCGCAATGGCCCGATCATCGCCAAGATCGAAAAGGAGCTGACCGAGCAGTTCGCCAAGCGCGGCATGGACGTACAGGTCAAGGGTCGTCAGAAGCAGCCGTATTCGATTTGGCGCAAGATGGAGCGCAAGTCGATCGCCTTCGAATTGCTCTCCGACATCTACGGATTTCGCATATTGGTCGGAACGATTGCCGATTGCTACACGGCTGTCGGCGTCGCCCATACGACTTGGCCGACAGTGCCGGGCCGCTTCAAAGACTATATTTCGACGCCGAAACAGAACGATTATCGTTCGATCCATACGACGGTCATCGGCCCCAGCAGCCAGCGCGTCGAACTGCAGATTCGCACGAATGAAATGCATGAGATCGCCGAATACGGCATCGCGGCTCACGCGCTTTATAAGGATATACCCGGCCTCGAGCCTGGCGCGAACGAGAGCCGCGCCTACCGCGGTTTGCGACGGATGATTGAATCGCTCGCCGAAGGCGACAATTCGGAAGATTTTCTCGAACATACCAAGCTCGAGCTTTTTCAGGATCAGGTTTTTTGCTTCACGCCGAAGGGCCGTTTGATCGCGCTGCCGCGTGGCGCGACCGCCATCGACTTCGCCTATGCGGTCCACACCGACGTCGGCAATTCCGCTGTCGGCGCCAAAATCAATGGACGCATCGCGCCTTTGATTTCAGAGCTTCACAATGGCGACGAAGTATTGATCGCTTTGTCCGAGGGACAAACGCCGCCCGCCGCATGGGAATCGGTCGTGGTCACCGGCAAGGCGCGGGCCGCCATCCGCCGCGCGACGCGCGAGGCCGTGCGCGCGCAATATGGCGGCCTCGGTCGCGAGATTGTTGAACGCGCTTTCAAGAGGGCAGGACGAAACTTTACCGAAGCGAAGCTGAAAGCAGCTTTGCCGCGTCTGGCCCGATCGTCCCTCGATGAAGTCTTTGTCGCCGTCGGAAGAGGCGAAATGTTTTCCGGCGATGTCGTGCGCTCTGTTCATCCCGATTTCAAGGACGAGCGCGCCGCGGGACCGGCGCTGGCGGAAGGCGACAGCGGCTGGTTCGGCCTCAACAAAGCGGCCGGCCTGATGTTCAAAGCGCCGGGAAATGGCGCGGAAGCCAATAGCGCAATTCCGATCCGCGGCCTCCGCGGCGAGCTGCCGGTGCGCTTTGCTCCGAAGGGCGGCGCGGTGCCGGGCGAACGTATCGTCGGTATTCTGACGCCAGGCGAAGGGATTACCATCTATCCTATCCATTCGCCGGCACTCACGGCTTTTGACGACCGGCCCGAACTTTGGCTCGATGTCCGCTGGGATATCGACTCGGAACGCAAGGAACTCTACCCGACCCAAATTGCGGTGACGGCGCTCAACGAGCCCGGCGCCTTGGGGACGATCGCCACCACGATCGGCGAGAGCGGCGGCAATATCGACAAGATCGATTTCGTACCCCACGCCGCTGATTTTCGCGAAATGCTCATCGACCTCGAGGTCTGGGATATCAAACATCTCAATGCGATTTTGTCGCAATTGCGCGGCAAGAGCGTCGTCAGCAAGGTCGAACGTCTGAGCGGCTAAGAAAAGACGCGTCATGCCTCTGTATTTCGCTTATGGTTCGAATATCGACCGAAAAGCGATGGCTAGCCGTTGCCCGCGCTCATCGCCCATAGGCGTTGCGCGCCTTATGCGCCACCGCCTGGCGGTCATGCGCGAGGGTTGGTTGACCGCGGTGCGCGATCCGCGAGCCATTGTTCACGGCGTTTTATGGGATCTCGCCTTATCCGATATGCCGGCGCTCGATCGCTACGAAGGCGTGGCCAACGGTCTTTATCGCAAGGCGCTTCAGGGCGTCGCGACCGGCACGGGGCCTAAGCGCGCGCTTGTCTATTTCGGCGCCAATACTGGGCCGGGCGATCCACGACCCGGTTACATTGAAGCGATCGTCTCGGCGGCGACCGAGTGGCGCTTGCCCCTCGACGCTTTGGAACGGTTTATGCCGCGTGGCGGTACGAGTTCTTTGGGCGAAGAAGTCGAACGGCGGCCGGCCGTGCGCCCGCGGTTCGCGACGCCTTTCGATCGGTGAACGACCATGACCGACGATGTTCTTCGTCTTCTGCGAATTCATGGGCGTGTTCAGGGCGTTGGCTACCGCGCCTTCGTGAGCGATCAGGCCACGCAGTTGGGACTCGCCGGCTGGGTGCGCAACCGCAGCGACGGCTCGGTTCAGGCGCTGGTCGCGGGCCAAGCAGCGGCGGTAGAACGACTGATCGCGCTTCTACGCAAAGGGCCACCGGGGGCGCGCGTTACGCGTATTGACGAGACGGACGCCGCCGCGCGAGCCGAATTGCACGCCAACGAGGCGCGCTTCATTGTTTTGCCGACACTATGATCGCATGAAACGGATAGCGATCGTCCCGATCGCGCGCTATTCGCGCGTTCCTCAATCTCGCTTGTCAGCTCTTCCGTGACGGCGGGCGGAATGCCGGAGCGTCGTGAATGCCGAGAGCGTACTATAGCATGGTCATCGAACATTCGGCCGATGCGGTCTGGGCGGCGATACGTCCTTTCGGGCATTATGCTTGGGCCGGCGTCGAGAGCGAGACCATTATCGAGGAGGGAAAGGCCGATGATCAGGTCGGCGCCGTCCGACATATTGCGATGAAGTCAGGCGCGATCAGACAAAAGCTGCTCGCCCATTCGGATATCGATCGCTCGTACACTTACGCCTTTTGCGATCAGGCGCCATTTCCGGTGGAGAACTATCTTGCCACAATACGCATTCTTCCCGTTGTCGCCGATGGCGCCGCATTCGTCGAATGGTCTGCGACTTTCGATTGCGCGCTGTCGGAAAGTGAACGATGGGTCACCCATTTCGAACAGCAGGGTTTCGCGAAATGGTTAAGCGCCCTCGCTCAATTCATGAACAAGACGGGACGCGATGTTTCGGCCTCGTAATCGCGACGCTGAGGCGGAGGGAGCTTCAGCGCCGCATTCTTTGCGTTAATTCTTGGGTTGGTTCAACGCCCAATCGAAGCCGAACGGATCACGGAGCTGACCGTACCGCGCGCCCCAGAACATGTCGGCGAGCGGCATGACGACTTCAGCCCCGGCCTCGACGGCGCGATTCCACCAAAAGTCGATGTCCGCGACGTTGAGCGTGAGGGTGAACCCTTGCGGCTTTACCGCTGGGTGACCGTAATCGGGAAAGGCGTCGCTCAACATCAACGAGCCGTCGTTAATGTAGAGGTGAATGTGCATGGTGCGGCCTTTGTCATCGACGGGGTGAGCCGCGGCGACTTCGGCGCCGAATGATTTTTTGTAAAACGCGGCGGCCTTCGTCGCGCCGTCGACCATGAGATAGGCGATCACGCCGCCTTTGACCGGTACGTTAAGGGATTGCTGATCTTTGGAATCCGTCGCCATGGGGCGCTCCTGATTATGTCAATACGGAATGTTCGTATTCCGTCCTAAGGACGGATGAAAGCGGACAATGCCGACAAAGGCTTTTTCAAATATTCTAATCGCCGGCCGGCGCAACGTCGCGAATTAATCGGTCGAGATGATGGCGTATCGAAGCGGCTTCGCCAGCATTATTGGCAAGCGCGATCGCTTGATTGAAGGCGACGCGCGCTTCGTCTTTGCGATTGAGCTGCAAGAGAAACGCACCCTTGGCGCCGAAGAAATGAAAGTAGCCGGAAAGGCGCGGCGCCAGAGGTTCGATCATTGCCAAGGCCGCGGCAGGCCCATGAACTTTGCCCGTCGCAACGGCGCGATTGAGCGTGACGATAGGGGAGGGTTGCAGGCGCTCCAGCGCAGCGTAAAGCGCGTCGATTTCGACCCAGTCGGTGTCTTCGTAGCGTCGCGCACGCGCATGCAAGGCGGCGATGGCGGCCTGGATTTGATAGGGGCCTGGCTGGCGGCGACGCATCGCTTTATCGATTAGGGCAAGTCCTTCGGCGATCAGCTTTTCGTCCCAGAGTTTTCGTTCCTGGTCCTCGAGGAGAATGATCTCGCCTTCGGCGTCGAAACGCGCGCCGGCGCGCGAATGCTGAATCAGCATTAGAGCCGCAAGCCCCATGATTTCGGGCTCGGTTTGAAACAA
>JASLHV010000112.1 GCA_030153205.1 Roseiarcus sp.
GCATCAACGGCAGGCCCAGAATCGTCGGATAATCGCCCTCGATCTTCTCGAAAAGATGCGCGCCAAAGCCTTCGACTTGATAAGCGCCGACGCTGGCCAAAGCCGCCTCGCCGACAATTGCGAGATATAGCGCAATGGCGCTCTCATCAAGCGCGCGCATGGTCAAGATGGCGACGTCCGCCGCCGTGAAAAGCGCCTCCCCGTTCCGGGCGAAACAAAAGGCGGAGGCAAGCTCGTGCGTTCGGCCGGCGAGAAGGCGCAAATGGCGCACCGCCTCCGCCATCGTCTTCGGCTTATGCAAAAGGTCATCGTCCAAAGTCAGGGTTTGATCGGCGCCGAGGCAGAGCGCGTCGCCGTTGCGAAGGCTGACCTCGACCGCCTTGGCCTGAGCCAAACGTACGGCGAGATCTCTGGCCGCGCCGCCTTCGCCAAAAAATTGTTCTTCGATGTCGCGCTCTTCGATTCGTGCTGGATCGACGTCGAAAGGCAGGCCGACGCTTTGCAGAAGCGCTTTCCGGCTTGCGCTACCCGAAGCAAGTACGAAGCGCGGGCCAAGCCAAAGTCGCGACGGCGTCTGCTCCATGGCGTCAAGCCTGAGCGATGAAGCGAAGACTGTGCTCGCGATGCAAATCGATAATCGCCGCCGCGGTTTCCTCGATCGACCGCCGGGTCACGTCGATGACGGGCCAGCCGCGTGCGGCGAAGAGGCGACGCGAATGGGCGATCTCTTCCGCGACGGCGACGCGGTCGACATAGGGGGTCTGATGATCAGCATTGAGCGCAAGCAGTCGATTTTGACGGATCTGGATGATGCGTTCCGGCGACGCGATCAGGCCCACGGCGAGCGGGTTGCGCAAGCGCTCGACTGGTTCCGGCAAGGGCACATTGGGCACGAGCGGCACATTGGCGGTCTTGAGGCCGCGATTGGCGAGATAGATGCTGGTAGGCGTCTTCGAGGTTCTGCTGACGCCGAGGAGAACGACGTCGGCCTGTTCGAGATTCTCGCTCAACTGACCATCGTCATGCATCATCGTAAAATTCAACGCATCGATACGCCGAAAATAATCGGCGTTGAGCATGTGCTGCGCGCCCGCGCGGGGGGTGGAGGCCGTACCAAGATAGGACTGAAACAAAGTCAGGATCGGGCTCAACACCGACAAACATGGCGACCCAGACGCTTCGCAACTCGCTTCGAGCCGACGCGACAATTCGGCGTCGACCAAAGTGAAGAGAACGATGCCCGGCGCATTCTCGATCTCGGCGATCACACGGTCGAGCTGCGAATGGGTGCGCACCAGCGGATAGACGTGTTCAATCGAGGCGACGCCCTGATATTGCGCCGCCGCGGCGCGGGAGGCCGCAATCAGCGTTTCGCCGGTCGCGTCGGAAACAAGATGAAGATGAAAATAGCTTCGTCCCATCCGGGATCCTTCAAACGAGCGTTCCCTAGAGGAACGCGTTCAAGGCTTATAACCGGGGGGCGGCGCTGTGGACAATTGGGGACGATTTCAGTGCCGCGCCAGAGCGTAATCCAGGCCTTCCGAGACTGGCTCGGACGCTCCACAGGCAACCCGCTCTGGACAATTCGAGCCCCCGCGCGCGGGCGAATTCGAAGACCGGGGACGGCGCGCCGACAATGAACATTATAGTCGGCGCTTTCGACTATGAAATTATTAACGATTCGTTAATTCCTCCACAGGCGGAAAAACAAGATGAGGGCGAACGTCCGACCGTGGACGATTTGTTCATTGATCGGGACAGCCCTGCATCACCCTGACTCGCGGCCTAAGAAGAAAAAGAAATCTCTCTTTTAAGAAGATTCTCTTTTGCGACCTTCTCCGAGAGGCCAAGGCAACATGCTTGGCAATCCTGTCGCGATCCTGCGGAGACGAACGTTGATTCGAGAAGCCGAGATAGGCTACGGCAGGCGCGATGTTCGATCTCTGGATCAAAGCCCTTCACATCCTCGCGGTCATTTCCTTCATGGCCGGCATGCTCTATCTGCCGCGACTGTTCGTCTATCATGCCGACGCCGCGCCAGGCTCCGTTCAGTCGGAGACGTTCAAAGTCATGGAGCGCCGCCTTTTAAAGGCGATCATGAACCCGGCGCTCGTCGTCGTTTGGCTGACCGGGCTGTGGCTCGCCTATGACGCCGGCTTCTACCGCATGCCCTGGCTCCATGCGAAATTTGCCTTGGTGCTGATTCTTTCCGGGCTGCATGGCTATTTCGCGCGCATTGTTCGGGTCTTCGCCGCGGACGCCAACCACAAAAGCGCCCGATACTATCGTATCTTGAACGAAATCCCGACCGTTGTGATGATTCTCATCGTTATTCTGGTCGTTGTGAAGCCTTTCTAAGGCGGAGATCGGACGCCTCTTCTTTGTCATTGAAACCGCCTGCGAAGACGACTATGTTGCAGGCCTCTCCTCCAGCAGGCGCTTCCTGCGGCCGGCGGTCGGGTTTAACCCGCTGCGCATTTTAGCGGCCGAGCGAAGCGGCGCTCTCACTCAAGAGAGTTTCCGCTCCGTCTGCTTTCCCACCGTCTCATTCGGCGCGTCCTGTGGCGTTCCGAATTCTAAGGATATCCCTATGCGGGAAATAAAACTCCAAGACCTAAAACAAAAAACGCCGACCGAACTTCTCGCCTTCGCCGAGGAGAATGAGGTCGAAAACGCCTCGATCATGCGCAAACAGGAATTGATGTTTGCGATCCTTAAGCAACTCGCCAATGTCGAGGTCGAAATTATCGGCGAGGGCGTCGTCGAGGTTCTCCAGGACGGCTTCGGCTTCCTGCGTTCGCCGGACGCCAATTACCTGCCGGGCCCGGACGACATTTATGTCTCGCCGTCGCAGATCCGGAAACTTGGCCTTCGAACCGGCGACACGATCGAGGGCGTGATTCGCAGTCCGCGCGACGGCGAACGCTATTTCGCGCTTCTCAAGGTCAAT
>JASLHV010000011.1 GCA_030153205.1 Roseiarcus sp.
GGCGTCCTCGATCTGAAGAAGATCGTGGCGGCTGGAATCGCGGCGGGGGCGAAAATTCTCGTCGCCGAGCATGACGCGCCGAGCGACTACGAACGCTTCGCAAGCGCGGCGATCGCCGCTTTGCGAGGATTTTAGGTTTCAGTGAAGGGACGACCTCGGCGATGAAAACATTTGGTCTTGGCGTGATCGGCTGCGGTTCGATTTCTTCCGTCTATTTCCGCAACGCCAACCTGTTCAAGGGCCTCAAGGTCGCCGCTTGTGCGGATGTCAATCCCGCCGCCGCGGCGAAACAGTCCGCGGCCTTCGGAATTCAGGCGCTCAGCGTCGAAGACCTCCTCGCCTCACCGGACGTCGATATCGTCATCAATCTCACCGTGCCGAACGCGCATTACGACGTCTCGGCGGCCGCGCTAAAAAGCGGCAAGCATGTTTTCACCGAAAAGCCTCTCGCGGCGCGCGCCGCGCTTGGGCGAAAGCTTGTCGCAGCGGCCAAGACGCGCGGGCTTTCGATCGGCTCGGCGCCGGATACGTTTCTCGGCGCGGCGGGGCGCAGGGCGCGCGCGCTGATCGATGAAGGCGCGATTGGCCGCATCGTGACGGGGACCGCGTTCGTCCTCGGCCATGGCATGGAGCATTGGCATCCAAATCCGGAATTTTTTTACAAGCCGGGCGGCGGACCGGCGCTCGATCTTGGTCCGTACTATATTGCGGCCTTGATCAACTTGCTGGGCCCTATCGCTCGCGTGC
The DNA here is from genome assembly GCA_030153205.1 of Roseiarcus sp. GTDB lineage: Bacteria > Pseudomonadota > Alphaproteobacteria > Rhizobiales > Beijerinckiaceae > Roseiarcus. The sequence goes on from JASLHV010000011.1 coordinate 748, forward strand.
AGGCCTTGACGTCGATAGGCGAAGCGCGGCGTCTGGTTTCCGCTCCCGGTCCCCACCGGGGTTCATGGATCGATGTCGAGACGCCGACAACGGCGCTCGCGCTTCTCGAATTCGTCAGCGGCGCTCATCTTGTCGCCGGCATGAGCTGGGATGTCTGGCGTCATGGCGCCGCGCCGATCGAAATCCATGGTACGGAAGGATCGCTGCGCCTGCCTGATCCCAATTTCTTCGGCGGTACGGTCCAAACCTCGAAACGCGGCGCCGATTGGCAGGCGCACGAAACGACGGGCGATCCTTTCGGCGCGCTGAACCAGCCTGCCGATGCGCCAAAAGTCGCCAATTACCGTGTTCTCGGCGTCGCCGACCTCGCGGCTTCCATTCGCGATGGTCGGCCGCCGCGCGCCAGCGGCGATCTCGCCCTTCATACGCTTGAAACGCTCGAGGCGATTTTGCGCTCTGGCGCTGACGGCCGCGCCATTCGCCTGCCGGCGGCGGAGATTCGTCCGGCCGCACTCGGGAACAAGGAGGCGCGGTCCTTGCTGAAATAGATTGCTGACGCTTCCTGACGCGCTGGCGCCATAAGCCGTGCAGACCAGCCATGCGCGAGGGCTCAGGCGATCAGATTCGGATTGCGCCGCCTGTGGGATCGTGCTTCGTTTATATATGAACTAATTCGGTCTGGCGTTTTGATGGCCGGACTTCGACGCGAGCGAGGAATGCATGAACCAGCAATCCGCTATCGCTAGCCGATCTGGCCGCGTCTTGCCGACGGAGACGCTCATGAGTATGAGCGGTTTGGAATTCATTCGGGCGATCATGCATGGCGACCATCCGCCGCCCTCGATCGCGGTGCTGCTCGGCTTCACTATTATCGAAGCTGAGGAGGGGCGCGTCGTCTTCGCCGGCGAGCCGACTGAGAATCATCTCAATCCGATGGGCGTCGTGCATGGCGGCTATGTCGCGACGCTGCTCGATTCCTGCATGACCTGCGCGGTGCAATCGATGCTGAAGCCTGGCCTCGCAGCGACGACGCTGGATCTCAACATCCATTACACCAAGGCGACCACGCCGCGATCGGGCTTGCTGCGCGCCGAGGGTAAGACCGTCCATATCGGAAAGCAGCTCGGTACGGCGGAGGGCCGGCTCATTGATCCGCAGGGGCGCGTTCTCGCTCACGCGACGACGTCATGCTTGGTGTTCTCAGCGCGGCCTTGAGCAATCAATCCGACTTCGCCATCGACCCCCGATAAGTAAAATTCGGCGCGCGTTTGGCGGCGAAGGCCTGTCGTCCCTCGACGCAATCCTCCGCGCGGGCGGCGTTCTCGATTACGCGGCGTAAAGGCGGCGTCTCGGTGGAAAGGCCGCCGGCGATGGCGTCGATAAGGTATTTCGCGCCGCGGATCGAATACTGGCTGAGCTTTGCGAGATGCAGCGCGTAGGACGCGACCGCTTCGTCGAGCTTGTCCGTAGGGACGAGACGATCGACAAGGCCGATGGCGAGGGCCTCTCGTCCGTCGAGCCGTCGCGCGCTGAAGAGAATGTCCTTGGCGCGAGACGGTCCGACGAGTTCGATGAGACGACGCGTTTCCGTGAAATTGTAGAGAAGGCCGAGCTTCGACGCGGTGATGGCGAGATAGACGTTCTCTGCGCAGAAGCGCAGATCGCAAGCCAGCGCAATCGCCAGACCACCACCGATCGAATTGCCGCGCAAGGTGGCGATGCTCGGCCGATCGAGCGCGATCAAGGCGTTCAATCCCTCCTGGATCGCGTCGATAAATTCGCGCGTCGACTCCTCGCTACGATGGGCGGTTTCGAATTCCGTGATGTCGGCGCCTGCGCTGAAATGATCGCCGGCGCCGTCGACGATCACGACCAGCGCTTCACGCTCCGTCTCGATCCGCCGGCACAGCGCCGGCAAGGCGCGCCACATGGCTCGAGAAACCACATTGCGCCGCGCCGGTTTGTTGAGACGCAGGCGCGCGAGGGGCGGCTCGATTGACAACGTGATTTCGTCCATACCGGGCTCCTCCCGAATCTCGCGGCGCGCGACCAGGGTATACCGCGGCTTCCCCTCACCCCAGCCCTCTACCGCAACCGGGAGAAGAACCGCGCCACAGCCTTTCTTAGACGTCGCGGATCCGACTGAGGGTCAGCCGCCGCGCCGATCATTCGCGCCTGGAAATGCCCTGCGACCGCGCCGGAAGCTGTTTTGCAAAAGTTTGGAAGGCGACGGCGGCTGCTTTACGTTTATCTTTAGAGACACCCAAGGGGCATTTGATGACCGACGACGCCTATCCACGCGACATGATCGGCTATGGCCGCACGCCGCCTTACGCCGATTGGCCAAATGGCGCACGCGTCGCTTTGCAATTCGTCGTCAATTACGAGGAAGGCGGCGAGAACAATATCCTGCATGGCGACGCCGCGTCGGAAGCCTTTCTTTCCGAAATCGTCGGCGCTGCGCCGTGGCCCGGCATGCGCCATATGAACATGGAGTCGATCTACGAATATGGCTCGCGCGCCGGCTTTTGGCGCCTGCATCGACTCTTCACAGAGCGCGAAATGCCGGTCACGGTTTACGCGGTGGCCACGGCGATGCAGCGCAATCAGGCGGCAGTCGACGCGATGAACGAAGCCGGATGGGAGATCGCGACCCATGGCTACAAATGGGTTGACTATCGCGACACGCCGATCGACGTCGAACGCAAACATATCGCTGAGGCGATCGCTATTCACACGAAAGTCGCCGGCGAAAGACCGCTCGGCTTCTACCAGGGCCGTTCGTCGATCAACACGATTCCGCTCGGCATGGAGGAGGGCGGTTTTCTTTATTGCTCAGATACGTACGCCGATGATCTTCCGTACTGGATCGAAGGGCCGAAAGGGCCGCAACTGATCATTCCCTATACACTCGATTCGAACGACATGCGTTTCGCCATCGCAGGCGGCTTCAACTCGGGCGACCAGTTCTATTCGTATTTGAAGGATTCTTTCGATACGCTGTATGCCGAGGGTTCGACCGCGCCGAAAATGCTGTCGATCGGCCTGCATTGCCGGCTGGTCGGCAGGCCGGGCCGCGCGGCGTCGCTGATGCGCTTCCTCGACTATGCGCTCAGCCACGAAAAGGTCTGGGTGGCGCGGCGGATCGATATCGCGCGGCATTGGGTAAAGAAGCATCCGCCGGCGGGCGGTTGGCGTCCGTCGCATATGACGCGCGTGCTTTTTGTCGAGCGATTTGGCGGCGTGTATGAACATTCGCCATGGATAGCCACTGCGGCCCATGACGCTGGCCTCGGATCTGACGCTGATAAAGCCGAAGGCCTTGCCGCGGCTTTGTCGCGAGCCATGCGCAAGGGGACAGACGCGCAGAAACGCGCCCTGATCGAAGCCCATCCCGATCTCGCGGGAAAATTGGCGCTGGCGAAAAGGTTGACCGCGGAATCGACGGGGGAACAATCAGGCGCCGGACTCGATCATCTCGCCGACGACGAGCGCGTTCGCTTCACGGCTCTGAATGACTCTTATCGCGCGCGTTTCGGCTTCCCCTTCATCATGGCGGTCAAGGGACGCGGCAAGGCGGAAATCCTTACGGCTTTCGAGCAACGTTTGAAGAACGACGCGAATACGGAATTTGCGACGGCGCTTGATCAGATCGATCGGATCGCGGCGCTCAGGATCAAGGACATTCTATCGTGACGGAGACGGCGCGCGTCATTCGCGGACGCGTTTTGACCTTTAACGACGAACCGCGCCTTGCCGGCGCGGCGGCGATGAGACTTGTCGAAAAAGGCGCCGTGCTGATCGAAGGCGGCGCGATTGCCGCCGTGGGCGAAGCGAGCGACATCGCTCGGCGAGCGCCGGCGAGCGCTAAAGTCGACGATTATGGCGACAGGCTGGTCCTACCCGGGTTTATCGATACGCATATCCATTATCCGCAGACGCGGGTCATCGCGTCGTACGGCGCTCAGCTTCTCGAATGGCTGCAGAAATATACGTTCGTCGAAGAGCAGAAGCTGCGCGATCCCGGCCATGCCGACCTTGTCGCCCGTTTCTTTCTCGACGAACTCGCGCGCCAAGGCACGACGACCGCGATGGTCTATTGCACGGTGCATCCGCAATCCGTTGACGCTTTCTTCTCAGAGAGCGAGAAGCGCGGCGTGCGGATGATCGCCGGCAAGGTGATGATGGACCGCAACGCGCCCGAAGCGCTGCGCGATACGCCGCAGCGCGGCTATGACGAGACCAAAGCGTTGATCCAGCGTTGGCGCGGCAAAGGGCGGCTCGACTACGCGATTTCGCCACGCTTCGCGCCGACGTCGACAGATGCGCAATTAGAGGCGTCCGGCGCGCTCGTACGCGAGCACCCCGAAGCCTATGTCCAGACGCATCTTTGCGAGAATCTCGCCGAGATCGCTTTCGTCAAGGAGCTATTCCCCTGGACGAAGACCTATACCGAAGTCTACCAACGCTATGGTTTGCTCAGCGATCGTACGGTACTCGGCCATTGCGTCCATCTCGAGGACAGTGAAGTCGCGATGCTGGCGGAAAGCGGTTCCGTCGCCGCCTTTTGCCCGACCTCGAACTTGTTCCTGGGCTCGGGCCTCTTCGACATGCGCCGCTTGCAAGAGCACGCGCCGCCGGCGCGGGTCGCGCTCGCCACGGATGTCGGCGGCGGCACCAGCTATTCGATGCTTCAGACCGCGAACGAAGCCTATAAAGTGCTGCAGATGAACGGTCAGAGCTGGCCGGCCGCGCAGGCTTTCTATCAGATGACGCTCGGCAACGCCCGTGCGCTTCATCTCGAAGATCGGATCGGCGCGCTGGAGGAAGGTTTTGAGGCCGATCTCATCGTCCTCGACTCCCGCGCGACGCCGGCCATGGCGCATCGGATGGAGGCGGTCGACGGCGATCTCTCGGAAGAGTTGTTCCTCCTGATGACGTTGGGCGACGATCGGGCGATCGTCGAGACCTATATTGGCGGGCGCCCCGCCAAGAGCGTGACGTGAGTGTCGTTCCCGCGTTCGCGGGAACGACAAGGTCGTCGCGAAGGACAGCGCGTATTCATCGAACCTCCGCCCGCGGCCACGCCGCGCGGTATGCGGCCTCGACATAGGGACCGCATGCCAGCGGCTCGTAGAGTTTCTCTTGGGGCGACATCTTGCGCGGCAAAGGCGTAATCACGGCATCGTAATCGGGATTGGCGAAGAAGGGTACGGATAGTCGATCCTTGCCGGTCCGATTCGTGACCTTGTGCGGGGTCGAAACGAAGCGGCCGTTGGTCCAGCGTTGCATCATGTCGGCGATATTGATGACGAAGCTCCCAGGAATGGGCCTCGCGGCGATCCAGCGTCCCGATCGGTTGCGCACTTCCAACCCGCCGACATCATCTTGCAACAGGATGGTGAAGGCGCCCGTGTCGGTATGCGCCTCGACGCCTTGCGCGTCGGAATCCGGCGGCTGCGGCGGATAGTGAAGGAGGCGCAATTGCGTCAGCGGCTTGCGGAAGTAAGGGACGAAATAATCACCCGGCAGGCCGAGGCCGCGTGCGAAGGCGCTGAGAAGACGCTCCGAAAGCGCCGAGACGGCGCGATAGTAGTCTTCCATCGCAACGCGGAACGCCTTGGCGTTGGGCGGCCAGCGATTGGGGCCGCGCATGATGTTGCCGGCGCGAACCTCCGGATCGTCGGGGCCGAGATCGAGCATCATCTGAAAGGCTTCGAGCATTCGGCGCGGCACATTGGGACCAGTGATTCCCATCGGAACATAGCCGCGAAAATTCGGCGAGCTCGAAACGTCGAGCGCGTCGCGTTCGGCCTGCGGTAGGGCAAAGAACCAACGGGCGGCTTCGAAGATGGCCTCGACCGTCTCCGTGGGAACGCCGTGCCCCACCACATAGAAGAAGCCTGCGGTCTCGCAAGCCGCGACGATTTGCGCGACGACTTGGTCAACGCCTCGGAAATCGTCTTGTTGCAAAGCCGTCACATCGATCACGGGTATTTCCGCAAAATCCGCCGCCGTCATGCGCCCTCTCATTCGCCAGATATGGCGTGTCTTCGAAACTGTTGCGCGGAAAACCTGAGAGGACAAGTCGACAGCGCCGGGCCGCGGTCCTGGCGTGCAACCTGCTGGCGTACTTGCGAGCTTGATTCCGGTTCCCGCTTGGGCCACTTTGGCGCGCGGCGTCGGGTATGCGTGAGTTGGAGTTATGGCATGCGTTCCGCTTTGAAACTGGGCTTGGCCGCCGCCGCGGCGTTTTTCATCCCTGAAATCGCCAACGCTTTGGTCCGTATCGACATCGATCTTTCCTCGCAGACGATGCATGTCGCCTCGAGCGCCGGCGAGAGCTACGATTGGCCGATTTCCTCTGGACGCAACGGCCATTTGACGCCGCGCGGCTCGTTCCGGCCAATCGCGCTCTATCCAATGGTTCATTCGGCGAAATACGATAATGCGCCGATGCCGCATTCGATTTTCTTCCTCAGCCAATACGCCATCCATGGGACGAACGCGGTCGGTCATTTGGGCCATCCGGTTTCGCATGGCTGCATCAGACTAGCGCCGGGCCATGCGGCGGCTCTTTATGAAATGGTCCAGGCCGAAGGGGCGTCCATCCGGATCACCGGCGATGCGCCGGTGGGACGCATTCAGGTCGCCGAGCGCCGCCATCGCCATGTCGCCACAGCCTTGGGCTATGCGCCCTGGCGGCGCGCGCCGACGCTCAGGGAATGGGCGCGCAATCCCGGTTGGATTCCGCTGGAGCAGTAGGCCTAAGGGCGCCTCGCAATGGGCTTACTGCCGCCAATGTGCTAAAGCCCCGCCAAGGAGCTTATTTGAGAGAACAGCAATGAATTCGGTTCGTTCCGGCGCGCTTGCGCGCGACGATGTTGGCGCGGCCATGCGGGCGATCGGCGCGGAAGCGCGGCAGGCATCGCGTGTTTTGGCGAATGCGCCGCGCGAACAGAAAGATCACGCACTGATCGCGGCTGCGGCGGCGCTTCGAGCGCACGCCGCGCAAATCCTTGCCGCCAACGCCCGCGACATTGCCGCGGCCAAGGCGCGTGGCCTAGCGGCCTCCTTTATCGACCGCCTGACCCTGGACGATAAGCGGATCGAGGCCATGGCGCGCGGCCTCGAGGAGATCGCAGCCTTGCCCGATCCGGTAGGGCGCGTCCTGGCGCATTACGAGCGGCCGAATGGCCTTTTGATCGAACGCGTGGCGACGCCGCTTGGGGTCGTTGGCGTGATTTATGAAAGCCGGCCGAACGTTACGGCCGACGCCGGCGCGCTGTGCCTTAAGTCGGGCAACGCTGTCGTGCTGCGCGGCGGTTCGGATAGTTTTCATTCTTCCACCGCGATTCATGCCTGCCTGGTCGAGGGCCTCGCGGCTGCCGGCCTGCCCGAGGCCGTGATCGCGATGCCGGCCTCGGCCTCGCGCGAGGCTGTCGCTGAAATGCTCGCGGGGCTTGACGGCGCGCTCGACGTGATCGTGCCACGGGGCGGCAAAGGCCTGGTCGCGCGGGTGCAGAACGAGGCGCGCGTGCCGGTTTTCGCCCATCTCGAAGGCGTGGTGCATGTCTATGTCGATAGCGCCGCCGATCTTGAAGTGGCGAAGAAGGTTCTCATCAATTCGAAGCTGCGACGTACCGGCATTTGCGGCGCGGCGGAGAAGCTGCTCGTCGATAAGACTTGCGCGGCGACGCATCTGAAGCCGCTCGTCCAAGCCTTGCTTGACGCCGGCTGCGCGGTGCGCGGCGACGCCGCCGCTTTGGCGGCCGACCCGCGCGTGACCAAAGCGAGCGAAGAGGATTGGCGCGCCGAATATCTCGACGCCATTATCACAGCGAAAGTCATCGACGGACTGGACGCGGCGATCGATCACATCGAGACATATGGCTCGCATCACACCGACTGTATCTTGACCGAGGACAAGGCGGCCGCCGAACGGTTTTTGAAAGAAGTCGATTCCGCGATCGTCCTGCATAATGCTTCGACGCAATTCGCCGACGGCGGCGAATTCGGTTTCGGCGGCGAAATCGGCATCGCAACCGGGCGCATGCATGCCCGCGGGCCGGTGGGGCTGGAGCAGCTTTGTACGTTCAAGTACAGAGTGCATGGCGACGGGCAGGTGCGGGGGTAGGTGGTCTTAGCGAGCAAAGCGAAGCAATCCAGAAGCCTCAGAGGTTCCGGGATTGCTTCGTCGCTTCGCTCCTCGCATCGACGGAACGTGACTCTATCTGTTCTTTTTTGCTTTCCGCGCCGCCAGCGGCTTTCGCGCCTCTGTTTCGTTCACGATCTCGCGCATCGCCACCAGCGTCTTGAACGATCGCACGTTCAGATTGTCGATGAACATATCGCGGGTGAAAGCCTCGTAGCTCGCCATCGACTCGAGCTGCAGCACTAGCGCCAGATCGGACTCGCCGGTCACGTACCAACATTGGCGCACCTCAGGCCTAGCCTTCGCACGGCGGGCGAAATCGTCGAGGACGCCGCCGTTCTCGCGTTCGAGCGAGACGAGCGCGACGATCGTCAGGGGCAAGCCGATCGCGGCGGGACGTACGATCGAAACGTCGGCGGTGATGATTTTCTCGCGGCGCAGCCGGCGGAGGCGGCGCAGGACGGCGCTCTCGGAAAGGCCGACCCGCTCCGCCAAGACGCGCGCCGGGGTTAGATTATCGCTCTGGACGAGGTCCAGTAGAGCGCGGTCGAAATCGTCGATGACGGATTCAGGCATGAGAGCGACAAACTGCGCCAGAAACAGTCGGTCGAGCAACTGATTTCGCCGACACGCGTCGCGCCGGTCGGCTTATGGTTTGCCGATGTCCGATAGAGTTTTTCATCATGAATGCCGATCCCGAAAGCCCTGCCGCCCTTGTGGCGCTTTGTCCCGCGCATGCGGCGACGCCGCTGCTCGATCTGCCGAGGCTCGCCGCGGCGCTGCAGGTCGCAAGCCTTTCCGTTAAGGACGAAGGGCGCCGGCCGCTTGGCAGTTTCAAAGCCCTGGGCGGCGTTTACGCTGGGCTCCGCGCGCTGGCCCGCGCCGCCGGCGTTCCAACGCGGGCGCTGCTGGATCCGGCGCGCGTTCAGACGCCGCTTCCAGCGCTTGTCTGCGCCAGCGCTGGCAATCATGGCCTTTCGGTCGCTTCCGCGGCGCGTCTCGCCGGCGCGAGGGCGCGCGTTTTCATCGCAGAGGGAATCCCCGAGGCGCGCGCGGCCCGCGTCGCCGACAAGGGCGCGGAAGTCGTGCGTGTCGCGGGCTCATTCGACGACGCCGTGCGACGGGCCACGGAAGCTGCGCGGGCGCAAGGAGATCTTCTGATTCCCGATACAAGCGCCGACCCGGACGATCCGGTCGTTCGCGACGTGATGGCGGGATACGGAATCCTTGCCGAGGAGATACGCGCCGAGATCGCCGCGGGACGGCGGCAAGCGCCGACCCATATTTTCGTGCAAGCGGGCGTCGGCGGCCTGGCCGCAGCGGTGACGGCCGGCTTGAGCGAGACTCTGGCGCCGCCAGCGCGGATCGTCGTCGTCGAGCCGGAGCGAGCGGCCTGCGTAGCGGTGGCTTTGGCGGCGGGACGCGTAACGCGGGTCGATGGCGCCCTCGATACGTCCGCCGAGATGCTTGCCTGCGGCGAGGCTTCCGCGCCGGCGCTCGCCGTTCTGCTTCGCCATCGCGTTGATACGCTGTCCGTTTCCGAGGCGGCGTTGCATGAAGCGCCGGAGTTTCTCCGCGCTCATGACGGGCCAGCGACGACGCCGTCCGGAGCGGCAGGTCTTGCGGGACTGATCGTCGCCGCGAACGATCCTCGGCTCGCCGCGCGGTTTGAACTGACAGCAGCCGAAAGTCGGCCTCTGCTGATCGTCAGCGAGTCGCTGGGCGGAATTGATTTCGTTGAGGCATGAATGATCGATGTCGCGGCTTAAGCCGCGGCATTCGCTGGTCAGTCAGCACAACTTGCTTAGCGCTTTAAAATGGAGCCCTGCTTGTCCGACGTCGTCGATCTTCTCGCCCGGCTTGTTGCGATCAATTCGGTCAATCCCGACCTCGTGCCCGGCGCAGCCGGCGAGGCGACGATCGCCGCCTTTTGCGCTCACTGGCTGACGGAGCGCGGTTTCGAGGTTCATCGCCTGGAGGCGCGCGCGGGCCGGCCGAGCATCGTCGGGATCGCCAGGGGTTCGGGCGGCGGCCATTCGCTGATGTTCAACGGCCATATCGATACGGTGACCCTCGCGGGTTACGATGGCGATCCGCTGACGCCCGTGCGACGAGACCGCAAGCTTTACGGGCGTGGCGCCTTCGACATGAAATCGGGCGTCGCCGCGATGATGGTTGCCGCCGCGCGCGCCAAAGCGGCGCGCTTTGCCGGCGATATCATCGTCGCCTGCGTCGCAGATGAAGAGCATGCGTCTTTTGGTACGGAAGAGGTCGTTGCGCGTTTTCACGCCGACGCGGCCATCGTCACTGAGCCGAGCCATCTCGAACTGACGATCGCCCATAAGGGCTTCGCTTGGTACGAGGTCGCGGTGCGCGGCCGCGCCGCGCATGGTTCAAGGCCGGAGCTTGGAATCGACGCGATCGCCAAGGCCGGGAAGATCCTGACCGCGATCGAAGATTGGGACCGCCGCCTCCGCGCCAAGCCGACGCATGCGCGGCTCGGCTCGGGTTCGGTTCATGCCTCGCTGATCCAGGGCGGCGAGGAATGGTCGAGCTATCCCGCCGAATGCCGAATCAAGCTGGAGCGGCGCACCGTGCCGGGCGAGACCGGCGAGACGGCCGCCGCCGAGCTTCGCGCTATCCTCGGGGAGATCGCGGCGAGCGATCCGGCTTTTCAGGCGGAGTTGACCGCGGGTCTCGAACGCCCGCCCTTCGAGACCTCCGAAGACGCGTCGATTGTTGGGGCTCTGCAAAAAGCCGCGACCGCGCGCCTCGGCCGCGCGCCAGCCTGGCGCGGCGAACCGTTCTGGACCGATTGCGCGATTCTTGCCGGCGCTGGAATCCCTTGCGTCATGTTTGGGGCCGATGGCGGCGGCGCGCATGCGGCGGAAGAATGGGTAGAGGAGGGGAGTGTCGAGTCGCTGGCGGAGATTTTGTTCGCGACGGCGCAGGATTTTTGTGGATGACCGGGCGTATGAGTTGATCGTGAACCGTTTCGCCAAGCTGAGAGTCCGGGATATTCGCTGGGCGTGACTGGGCGCGTGACGACTTCACGCGATTTTAGTTCACAACTGGACGTCTATCTTGTTGCAGGGGCGTGTGCGCCTTTGACGAGATATCTGTTCCGATCTCCCGGGGCGCTATCGCGAGGAAGAAAGCGCCGGCCGTGGCCTTTGAGCAGCAGCGGAAGGTCGCGTCTTTGCGAAGAAGTCGCGACACCACGCACGCATTTGTAATCGAACCGCTTAAGCTTCTCTTCACCTCGCGGCCTTTAAGGTGCGGTCGTGATTTCTTCCTTTTCGAGCCTTGGCTTTTAGCCGCGGCGCTCATTTTAAGCACGATTTTCGGTGTCCATGTTTCGATCTTCAGCGAAGCCTTTAGTCGCGCCCGCCGCTCCTGACACGGGGGCGGTTGGCGTTTCGCCCGACTTGAATGCGCTTTCCGATGCCGCGCGGCGCGGCCTTTTGCTGTTGAACGAGATCATCGATCTCTTGCCCGTCGGCGTGAGCCTTCAAGACAGGGCCGGCCGCTACTTATTCGCCAATGAATTCGCGCGGCGTTTCGTGCGCTCGATCGATTTCGGGCCGGCGCCGCTCGCGAAACAGACCGCAGCGGGGACGATTGACGATCGCGATTTCTCCCCTGTCGTCGCCGACGAATTCCCAATCGGCGCCGATGAGGGGCGCACCTTGCTCCGATTGCAGAAATCGGGCTCGTTGAATGGCGAGCCTGTGACCCTCTCGGCGTTTATGGACATATCCGAGCGCAAGCAAATCGAACGGGAATTGTCGCGCCGCGCCGATTTCGACGAGTTGACGGGCCTGGCGAACCGCTTGCTGATCGAAAGGCAGATCCAGGACCTCATTCGAGAATCGGATAGTCGATTCGCCGTCGCGTTTGTCGATATCGACGATTTCAAACAGATCAACGATTACTACGGCCATGTCATCGGCGACGCGCTTCTGGTGCAACTGGCGCGACGCATCGCCGGCTCGATTTCAAAATCCGATCGTCTCGCCCGGCTTGGCGGCGATGAATTTCTTCTGCTCATCCGAGATTTTGGCGACGGCGGCGCCGTGGCTTCGGTCATCAATCAAATCGTCGACGAGATCAAACAACCGTTCATCATCGATGCTTACGAAATCTGGGCCTCCGCTTCGATCGGCGTCACCCTCTATCCAAATCACGGCTTGGACTACAAGACGCTTCTGCACAACGCCGACAGTGCAATGTATCAGATCAAGCGCGACAAAAAGGGCGGCGCGGCGCTGTTCAATCCCAAGATTGAGCAATCGGCAAACGAAAGAGTTCATCTTGAACAAAGATTGCGCCTGGCGATACGCGATCGCCGGTTCCGATGCGCATTTCAACCCAAGGTCGACATCTATAGCGGCGACGTCGTCGGCGTGGAGGCGCTGATTCGCCTGCTCGATGAAAACGGCGACGTGCAGAAGCCGAATTCTTTCATCCATCTTGCGATTGAACTCGGCCTGATCGACGATCTCACGCAGCTCGCGGCGACGCAGATCGTGAGCTCGATCGACCAGATCGATGACGCCTTCGGGCCCGAGGCGACCATCAGCCTCAACGTCGCCGCCAAGCAGGCTTCGAATGTCGACTTCATGCGCTCCATCGTGGAGACGCTCGAGTCGACGCCCTCGGTCGGTCGTTTCATTATTGAAGTCACTGAGGACGCTTTCGTGGTGCGCAGTCAGTTCCAGGCCGCCGTCCTGCCCATGTTGCGGGAGGCGGGCTTACGCGTTTCGATCGACGATTTCGGCACAGGATATTCGTCACTTTCAGCTCTCGCCGACATCACAGCCGATGAACTCAAGATCGATCGTTCTTTCATCACCAATATTCATGAACGCAAACGCAATCAAAGCATTCTCAAAGCGATCGAATCTCTCGCCAATGCGTTGGACATGACCGTCATTGCGGAGGGCGTTGAGAGCGCCGAGGAACTCAACTATCTACGTACAACGACTCGGATCCGGTTTGCGCAAGGGTTCTATTACGCCAAGCCGATTTTCTTGGAGGAGACGGCGGCGCTTGGTCGATCCGACAATCGCTCGCGGGCGGCGATGCTTCGCCGCGAAGCCACGGGATCTCGCGCCGGCCGGCGCCGGTCCCGATAGCGGTCCCGCCGGCGCCGTCCCTATCTTCAGCTTTGCGGATTGTTGCGGGCCAGGGCGGAAGAGAACACCGATTCGGCGAGCGCTTCGATATTATTGTCGGCCCGACGCTCCTGCGCCGGCTTGTCATCGCGCACGACGCCGCGCCAGCGCTCGACGACTTCCGCAAGCGAGAGGCGGCTTTCCGGCGCGCCCTGATCGCTTTGCCGGCTGAAGGCTTCGCTTCTGGGCAGCTCAGAAGCGGGAAGCGTCTTGAACTGGAATCGCGTTGGAACGGCGACGCCTTCGCCAAAGGCGAAGACCTCACCGGTGCCGAGCGAGGGTAGGAAAGACAGGAGATCGGCGGCGGTGTCGGATACGGCCGAGCGCAACAGCTCCTGATCGCGATCATTCGTCATGCGCATGGCGAAGAGCGTATTGCATTGGGCGAGGATCGTCGGGTCGAGCTCCGCCGGTCTCTGGCTGACAAGGCCCAGATGCACGCCGTATTTCCGGCCCTCTTTGGCGATCCGCGAAAGGGCTCTTCTCGTCGGCCCGAAGCCGACGCTGTAATCGGCGGCCATATAACGATGCGCTTCCTCACAGACGAGCAGCAGCGGGCTGCCGCCGTCGCTCCAGACGCCGAGGTCAAAAGCCATGCGCGATATCACCGAGACGATGGCGTCGACTACGTCCGAGGGAAAACCAGCAAGCTGCAGAATCGTCATCGGGACGCCGCTCGCGGGGCGGCGGAAAATCAGGCCGACGATCTCGGCCATCGTGTCGCCGCCGACATTGGCCTTCTCGAACATGAAGGCGTAGCGCGGGTCGTTGCTCACCGTTTCGATGCGGGTGATCAGCTTTTGATAAAGCATCCGAGAGGCGCGGTTCTCCAGCTTGCCCATTCGTCCGTTAAGCTGGGCGAGCAGATCGATGATGCGATAGGGAAGGGGAACATCGACCGTATACCGGAGGCCCGCGACCTCAGCACGCCTGACCGAAAGGCGGCCATAAGTCTCGGCTGTCTCGGCATAGGCGGCTTTCGCCAAGGGAATGAGTTCGGCGAGAAGGTCGATCTCATCGTCGAGGCCCGGCCGGGCCCCAAAGAAGACGTCGACTATCTCCTCGAAATTGAACAGCCAGAACGGCAGCTTGATATTACGAGGGCTCAGCGCGAGCGCTTTGTCGCCGAAACACGCCCGATATTCGTTATGGACGTCGAGCACCAAAACGCGAATGTCGGGACGCGCCGCCATCGCGTTTTTGAGGATGAGGGCGACGCCGCAGGATTTGCCGACGCCGGTCGTACCCAGAACCGCAAAATGTTTGGCGAGCATGTCGTCGGCGTCGATATAGGCGCCGATCGCCGGATTTTGCTGGAGATGGCCGACCTCGATGACGGCGCGACCAGAAATATTGAAGATCTTCTGAAGCTCGGGCTGGCCGATGAACCCGACTTTGTCGCCAATGGCGGGATAGTGGCTGACGCCGCGCGAGAAGCTGGCCGAGGGCGCGTCGTAATCGCCTATCTCACCGATAATGTCGAGAACGGCGATGGTCGCAAGAGAATCATCGCTGGGCGGCGCTTCGGTTTTCAACGTCAGATTCGTCACGACGCCGATCAGCAGCGACGCGCCGGCGCGTATGCTCAAGAACTTGCCGACCGTGACGCGCTCGCTCGGCGCGGCCGGGTCTTGCTTGCGCGTGATATGAACCGAGGCTTGCGAGCCGCGCGTGGCGGTGACGTAGCCGAGCTGCAGGCTTCGCCCCGAAGCCAAGGCAAAGGCGTTCGACTGTTCCTGCGTGCTCGAAAATTCCATAGGGATCCCATCGTTTGGCGCGACAATCGCCGATTTCATCGGCCATGTCGTCTGGAGCGTAAGCTCTCGGCGTAACAAATTTCCTGAAAGTGTTAGTTGATGAAATGAATTTTTCGTCTGCGTAAGGTTATAGCGATGATCGAACGTAGACCTTTGCGTGCGATGATCAAAGGGGGAAGTTCGTGGTTGGATAAGCGCGAAAGCGGCGCGCCGTCAATCCCATGGGGCAGCAGCGCCAACCCGCTGCACGTCCCATTTTGAGAAAATCGCCGCCTTTCGAACGGCGGCCCGCGTCATTCGGGTTCGTGCGCCGAACAGGCGTCAAGGTTAATCCGATCGGCAAGCCGCCGTCGTCCTAACTGGGCGGCCTGTCTCCAGCGTTGAGGCCGTAGACGCCGCGTCTTTCCTTGCGCCACATATCCAAAGAATTCATTGCGCTTATATTGGTAAGCCCAGGGCCGGGCGTACTAAACATGCGGGCGCTCTCCGGGACGCCTTCCTCAGAGATAGCCGTAAGTGTCGCTAAAGCTGCTTGCTCCTGGACAAAGAGCGCGCCATCAGCCGCCCAGAGGCGAACATTTTGATTTTCGTGCTGCAGCAGCGGAAGCAGCCGACTGAGACAATTACGTTCCTTTAGCGCGACCAGGATGCGGATAACCTCTGTGATGATGTTATTGCTTGCATCAATCTGCTCTTGATTGTCGTGAAGACTAAAAAAGTTCCAAGCCATGAAATTGCGCCGACAAAATTCTATAAAGCGATCGACAAGTTCGTCATCGTTGAAACCTGTCAATGGAATGCGCTCTTCCTTGGTGTCGAACGCGTCCAGAAAGAGCCGGCCGGCCTCTTCATCTTGCAGCCCCGACAATGGCCCGATCATCGCGCTCATGCGCAATTCGCGCGGTATGTCAGTCGCCATCAGGGACAAGATGCCCATGCGCACTGCTGGGTTTGGATCGCCCCATAGTCGATCCCCCGCCTCGGGATCGGCGCGACGATTCAACTCGGCGGCGAGGAGGCGAGCCTCCTCCACGGCTATCTTGAATTCGACTGCCTTATTGTCCAATCCAGGAATTGGAGCAAATTCGCCGACATCCATTGAGCCGAACGGCGACATGATTGCAATGAACCGATCCACGATCGCCGATGTCGTCCATTGCTTCAGGTCGTCGGACTGCTCGATCACTTGAGAATTCCTTCTTTTCGGAGCGCCGCGAGTCCAGCGTCTCGCTGCGAAGCGAAATCAAGCTGATTGACAAATTGGCGATGGATTCGCCTTTCGTACGGCGGACGCGGTTCAGCTTGCACAATCAATTCGTACTCGGCGGTACGATCAATTCATTCTTCGGCTTGTCGCGAACCAAGACTTGTTTGGGCGGTCCGCCAAAGAGACTTTCCGCTAAAAGTCAAACTACATATGTAAAATGGAACATAATAGGAATACTCAAGATAATTTGTTCAATAAGAGCGCTCAGTGGGCCCCCGCCTAAGCGTGTGAAAACAATGGCCGATCGGGAAGCCGCATGGCGTCCGAGCTATTTTACTCGTCAGGCGCCGTTCGTGACGCGGTCAGATCGTATCCGCTGCGCGATCTAACCTCTTCGCAACCCCGCCGCCTCACGCGCGAGCCTCTCCACCTCGCCATATTCCCCCGCCGCCAGCGCGGCCTTTGGCAGCATCCACGAGCCGCCGACGCAGAGGACATTCGGCAAGGAGAGGTACGTCGGAGCTTTGGCGAGGTCGATGCCGCCGGTAGGGCAGAAGCGCAGGGCGGG
>JASLHV010000172.1 GCA_030153205.1 Roseiarcus sp.
CCCGCCCATCGAGTGGCGCGCCGCGCCGACCGCGACGCGTCGATTGGCGCCTGCTGCTTCTTTCAGCTCCGCGCGCAGAGCCTCGATATAGGCGCCTTGAGGATCGCTCTTTGCCCGCCAATGTTTGATCACCGGCGTCGGGTTCAGGCGGCTGGCGTCATTCAGAATGATCCGTTCGGCCGCTCCGCTCTTATGGAGCGGGCCGGTCGCAGCCGCGGCGATGGCCGACTGAAGAAAGACGCGACGGGTCTGTTTCAGGCGAGGCAAGTATATCTCCTTGGGGAGAGCCAAACTGACAGGAAAACAAATCGCAGGCAAACCAATCGCCGAAGTACCGGCGACATGACTTAACGCGTTGCAATCTCTTTCAATCTCTTTTTTAGGATCGTCAAAAAAGCCTGCTCGTCCTCGATATGCGGGATGTGGCCGACGCCGTCGATAATATCGAGCGTCGATCCCTTGAGCAGATTCTGCAAGCGCTGGCCTTGTCGGATCGGGGTGACGCTGTCCTCGTGTCCCCAGATCAACGCCACCGGCGTCGCGACTTTTCGGTAATTCTCCGCTCGTGCGCTCATCGCCTCGCGGTCAGGGAAAAGCAGCCTCGGCAGCCAGCGCGCATAGGCTTGGGTCGTTCCGGGCCGCGAGTAGGGCCGGCGCAAAATATCGGCTTCCGCCTCAGTCGCGGCTTCGGTTTTAAACAACAGGCCGGCGAGGAGCCGGCGCGTTAGCCAGGGATTGACCATCGTCGCGGCGACCAGGGTCTCTGCTATCGTCGGCTGATCCAAGAGAAAGCGCGAGACGGCATTGTCCGGCGCATAATCCTCGCCTTCGGGCGGCAGGCCAAGGGCTCCGTCGACCAAAACCACGCCACGGATTTGATTGGCATGCCGCATTGCGGCTTCGACGACCGGACCGGCGCCGAAAGAATGGCCGATAACGATCGGACTTTTGAGGTCGAGCGCCGCGATGAGCGCACTGATGCGTTCAGCCTGATCTTGCCTCGCGTAGGCGCCGGTCATACTGCGATCCGAGAAGCCGAAGGGCGGCAGGTCGATCGCGATAGCGCGATAGCCTTCGCGCCCGAGCGCATCGGCGATGTCGAGCCAAAAGCCGCTCCAGGCGGCGGTTCCGGGAACCATGAGCAGAGCAGGGCCGTCGTCCGGGCCTCGCGTCTGGATGAAAATTCCGCCGGTCGGCGTCGCCACGAGACGCCCGTCGCTCGGCGGCGTCGCGCCGTACGCCTCGCGCCAGGCCGCAGCCAATCGAAAGCCGGCAAGCGTGACGAGGAGCAACAAAAGAACGGCGAGCGCCGCTCTTATTGTCCAGCGTACGAAAGTCGGAAACATTCCCCGCTCACCCAATGAAGGCCGCGGCCGTCGGCCTACTTGTCTCCGCCGAGCAGGCTGCCGAGTATCCCGCCGGCAATGCCGAGCGCCGCCCCCGTCGCCGCCACGCCGCCAGCGCTCGTCGTGCTTTCGCCGGAACCGCTTGGCAGATACCGACCGATTTCCTCGGCGAGATTAATGATCGGCATGCTTTGCAGCCAGATATGGCCCGGCCCGGTAAGCGTCGCGAGAAACAAGCCTTCGCCGCCGAAAAGAATATTCTTGAAGCCGCGCACCATCTGGATGTCGAAGGATACGCTCGGCTCGAATATGCCGACATGACCGGCATGGACCAGCAATTTTTCGCCCGGCGCGAGATCGCGTTCGATGACTTCGCCGGAAAGGTCGAGCCAGACGATGCCAGGACCGGTCACTTTCTGTAGGATGAATCCATCACCGCCGAAGAAGCCGGCGCCGAGGCGTTTTTGCCAGGCGAGCTCCAACTCAATCGACTTTTGCGCGCAAAGGAACGTTTCCTTTCGGCAGATCAGCGATTGCCCCGCCTGGAGCTGCGCGGCGAAAATCGTACCAGGAAAGCGCGGCGCGAAAGCGACATGGCCGTTTCCCGTCGCCATGAAGTCAGTGATGAAAAACGACCCGCCGCCAAAGCTGCGTTTCAAGCCGGCGAAAAGCCCGCCGCCGGTATGCGTGTTCATCTGAACGGCGTCGTTCATCCAGGCCATCGTATTGGTCTGGCTATAGATAATTTCTCCGGGCGTCAGGTCGATCGCCACGGTCTGCATGATCGTGCCGGAAATTTCGTAGCGCATGAGTGCCCCCTGCCAACCGCCGACTCGCATTAACCGGATTCACACGGCAAGTCGATGAATGGCGGAAACCAGGAATTTTAAAGTAGCGTGCGATTGCACTTGGCGCTAAAGTAATTTTGCATCATCGGGCGTGGGGCGCCATGACGCAAAGAGAGGCCAACAACGGCGAGCCGCCGGCCAGTCCCAACTGGTTGGAGACGGCGTTTATTTGGGCGCGCCGCTGGGGTCGCGTCCTCTGGGTGTGCCGCGTCAGCGTTCTTAGCGTTGCGATCGGGGCCCTCCTCTTTTCGCTGGCTCAGGTACGCGATCTCTTCTTGGATTTTCCTGGCGTGGGCGGATTCTCGCTCAACGTTCCTTCGCTATTGGCGACAGGAACGATCGACTATCTCTGGCCAATCGCTCAGGCGGTCGGCCTCGCCCTGCTTGTGAGCTTGATCTGGGCGATGTCGGTTTACTCCGTCGCGCGGCTCGCGGTCGCCGACAGCGCGTGGTTGCGCTCGCCTTACGGCCTATCCCAGGACGACCAGTCCTTCGAAGCCGCTCGCCAAGCTTTTGCAAGCCCCGCGTTTCGCACGCCACGGCTCCTTGCCGTCCTTTGTTTCGTCGTCCCTGTCGCAAGCGCAATCTGGACTTTCGTCGATTTGCTGTGGAGCGCCGATCGGGGCTTGACGATTCGCGCGCACCTGAACCTCATCTTGTCGATAATTGCTGTAAGCGGCGCTGGCGCATTGTTCTGGGTCCATATGGGCGATCGGCAGGACTGGCGCAATCTCGCCTTGACGCGTTGGCGACCTCACGCCCACGACCCGGACGCAGCGCGCATCAAGAAGGGCGACCAGATCATCGCTTGGGCGACATTCATCTTGCCTGCGGTCATTCTATGCGCGCCGTGGATCACGGAAACACTTTTCTCACGCCTGTGGCTCGTCCCCGTCCTTCTCGGCGCATGGGTTCCCGTACTGGGTTTCCTCGCCCGAAACTCTCACCGAACGCGCGCGCCTCTGATCATTTTTCTTGTCATAGCGATCGGCGCGCTCGATCTTTTTCTCGGCGACGATCACATTGTCGATCTCGTTCACTATAGCGGCGCTCCTGGCGCCGGCGCCGCGGATCCCAATCGGCAGATCGACCTGTCGCAAGCGATCAAGGCGTGGCGAAACGCCAACGGCTGCGCCGACGGCGACGCCAGTGCTTGTCCCTCGCCGATCATCGTGGCGACAACGGGCGGCGCCAGTCGCGCCGCTTTCTTCACCGCCACTTCGCTCGGACTTCTTCTCGACGCGACATGCCCGGTAAAAGGCGACGCCGGCGCGCCTCTGACGTTCCAACGCGACGCGAGCGCGCCATGCGCGGACAAACCGATATTTGCGCAACGGCTGTTCGCCTTGTCCGGCGTATCGGGCGGGGCGGTGGGCTCGGCGGTCTTTGCGAGAGCGCTCGTCGACGGGCGCATCGCAGACGGACGCGTCGCGTCGCCTTGCAAGGTCGTTCTAGATCACACCCAAGGCGCGGCTTCGACATTCCAACCGACGCTCTATTTTGGCGCGACGCAACCGGCGACCTGGCGCGATTGTTTGCAAGCGATTTTATCGCAAGACTTTTTGACGCCTGTCATGGCCGGTCTCGGCTTTCGTGACGTCTTCGCATTTGTTGGCGGGCGTTTTCCGCGATTTTGGCCGGATCGCGGGCATGAACTCGAAAACGCGATCGCAAGCGCCTATGCGAAATTCGCCTTGGCCTCTGATAGTCCGGACCTCGGCATGAGGGCGGACTTCCTCGCAACAGCTCCACCCCAAGCGGCGTCCAATGGTCAGCCGCCCGAGTGGCGGCCATTGCTGCTGCTCAATTCCACCTCTGTCGAGACCGGGCGACGATTCGTATTCTCGACATTGGCGCCGACTTACGCGCCGTCACAATTTCCAAGCCTTAGCCTGGACTGGCTCGCGAACGCTTACGATTTTCATGCCACAGTCGATTCGGATAATGGCTCCCGCGATACATCGCTTGTCGCCGCCGCCCATAACAGCGCGCGCTTTCCCGTAATTTCGCCGGCTGGGGCGCTTTATCCTCTCGGCGGCGCGGCGAAGCAGGGCATTGGCTCTCCGCCTCCGGCCTCGAGCGCCGCGACGGCGACGACTGCGCTTTTCGGTCGTCTTGTCGACGGCGGCTATTTCGACAATTTCGGCGCACTGACGGCGCGCGATCTTGCTGTCGCGCTCGCCAGCGAGAAATTGCATCCCTTCATCATCCTTATCACCAACGATCCCGGCAGCGCCCCGCCGCCGGACGCGCCAGCTTTGTCATGGGCCCTCGCCGAGCCGCCCAATCCCGATTCTGTCACCGCCCCATGGTGGCGCTTTGCGCCCGCGCTCGAGGCCGCTTTGGCGACGCGCTCCGCCCATGGCGACTACGGCCTCCAATTGTTGCGTACCTTGATCGACCCCACGCTCGATCAGGAGAGAATGCCGTCTCAAGCCTCGAGTGTGACCTCGTGTTTCAAGACGACTGGCCGAACCGGCCCATTGGCGGAGCCCTGTTTCACGCAGCTCGCCGTCTATGCCGAGCCCAGTGACTGGGGCGTCGCCGCCAGAGTCAAGGACATTTCGATGAGCTGGTGGGCTTCGAAACTTGTGCAAGAATATCTTGACGAGCAGGTCGCCAGCCACACCGCACGCGTGGAAAACAAGACAAAGCCGAGCGCGCTCGAGAAGCGCCATCCTGTGCTCAAAGTCGCCCAATGTCGAAATCGGCTGGCCTTCTACACGATCTGCAACGCAATGTTCTCTTCGCCCGGAGAAGCGGCGGCGTGTCGCGACAGTATCAATACGCAAACCAACGCCGGCGCGACGCCTCTGACAAGTTGTTGATTTCTGTCTGCCGTGACAGGGGCGACGTGTCACGCCGCCAGCCGCCTGCCGACCGCCGTGAAAACCTTGCCGACCCTGATCTGCGGCACTTCGTTTGCATATCTGCCCGTGAAGAGCTTGGCGATAAGACTGCGTCTCGTCGCGGCGTCGCCGGCGAACTTCACCGCAAAACCGCCCGGTAGTTCGCGAACCAGTTGAAATGGCGCCTCGACGCCGTCGGCAAAGACCAGCGCCCCTTCGTCATTCGCGCGCAAGCGCCCGATGCCGAGCGAAATATTGGCGCCGCCCAGCGAGATGTCGCGTATCATGCAAGGCGCCTGCATGCCTGTGTTGAGCCGTACTAAAGCCTGTTCGCCTGATTCAAATCGCTCTTCCGAGCGACGGCGCGGCAATTCGATGCAAACTGCACAGGCGATCACAAGAACCAAAATGTTGAAGACGCTCCAGAAGACATTGACCTCGTACCCATCCGTCCCATAGAGCGGCGAATATTGCGAGATATTGAGCGCGATACCGAGAATTGTCGCGACGGCCAGCGCTGCGAAAGGCGCCAGAAGACCCCATTGCACGACGATCCTGTCGCTCGCGACGCCTTTCGCCGTCACCTTGAAAGGATGACCCCAGGGCCGCACCAGAGCCATGGCGACCGTCGCGGTGATCGTGAAGCTGGCCAGGAGATGGGTAACATCGGTCATCACGGGAATGATGCGTTTATGCGCGTAATACCCCATGAAGATAAGCGAACAGATGACGGAAGGCGCAAGATAGCGCAGGAGATCGTCGATCGTACTCGAGATGACCGATGTCGCCGTCCACCAATAGACGAGCGGTCCGCTGATCATCATCAATTTGAACGGCGCGCTGCTCATCCAATAAAGGACGCCGTCGAGCGCCGAGATACGGTTGATGAGATTGACTTTGCCCTGGCCGGCGAAGGACCAGCGCGTATAGAGCTGCTGCATTGCGCCGAGGCACCAGCGCGCGCGTTGCGAGACATAGGCGGCGAGTCCTTCCGGCGCCAGGCCCATGCTGAGCCGCTCGTTGAGGAAGATCGTGCGATAGCCGAATTCGCCGAACTTGAAGCTCGTCAACATGTCTTCGGTCACGGTCTCGATCGCCATGCCGCCGGCGGCGACGAGCGCATCGACCCGGAACACCGCCGAAGTGCCGCAGCAGAAGGCTGCGCCCCAGGCGTCCTTGCAGGCGAGCAGCGTGTTGAAGAAGAAGCGCTGCTCGTCCGGCCAATGGCGCGCCACCAGGAGATTGCTTTGGATTGGATCCGGATTGAAAAAATGCTGAGGCGTTTGAACGATGCCGACGTCCAGCTCGATGAAAAGCCCCAGCGTCCGTTTGAGGATGTTGCGGTAAGGAACGAAGTCCGCGTCGAGCAGAAGGATGAACTGCGGCTTGCGCCCGGTTTGCAGGGCGTGCTCCAGCCCATTGTTCACATTGCCGGCCTTCGCGTGGGCGCCCTTGACGCGCCTCACGTAATGGGCCCCTAGCTCCGCCGCGAGATCGCGCACCCAGTCGCGGGCGCCGTCGTCGAGGACCCAGACTCGCAAATCACGATGATCGATC
>JASLHV010000019.1 GCA_030153205.1 Roseiarcus sp.
CGCGCGACGGCGCTTCGCACCTTACTGCTTCCAGGACATCGCCGAAAGATCGTTCACGAAAATCGGCGAATCTTTCCATAGTCCTTGTAAGTTCGCATTTTCGACATTGATCTGTTGAAGCTGGAAGAGGAAGGCGTTGACGCAATCGTCGGCGATCTTCTTCTGCGCTTCGCCAATGTATTTCTTGAACGTCGCCAAATCGGGCGCGGCGTTCAGCTTGGCGATAATGTCCTGAAAATCTTTGTTGTCGTACTGATAGTAATAGTTGGGATTAGCGTAGATATCGATATCCAACGGCTCGACATGGCTGATGATCGTCAGGTCGTAATTCTTGTTGGTGTAGACGCCTGACAGCCATTGCGCCCATTCGACGTTCTCGATCTTCGCCGTGATGCCGACTTCGCCGAGTTCGGCGGCGATGATCTCACCGCCCTGTCGCGCATAGGGCGGCGGCGGCAGCGTCAACGTGAGATTCAACGGCGTCGTGACGCCCGCCTCCTTGAGCAGCGCTTTGGCCTTCTCCGGATCGTGTGGATATTGGCCGGTGAGATCGATATAGCCGGGGTCGTTCGGCGTGAGATGAGAGCCGATGGGCGCGGCATATCCGTTCATCGCGCCGTCGATGATCGCCTTGCGGTCAATCGCATAGGCGATCGCTTGGCGTATTTTAAGATCGTCGAGCGGCTTCTTCTTGTTGTTCATCGCGAGGATCGTTTTGCCCTCGGTGCCGCCGACTGTCACTTTGAAGCGCGGGTCGTTCTTGAACTGATCGACCGCCTGCAAATTCGCGAAGAGCGGGAAGGCGTCGACGTCGCCAGCGAGGAGCGCGGCGACAGCGGCCGCTGGATCGTTGATGATCTTGAACGTCGCTTTGGCCATGGCGATCTTGCTCGGATCGCGAAAACCGTCCCATTTTTCGAGCGTAACCGACGAACCTTTGTTCCAATTGCTGAGCTTATAGGGCCCGGTTCCGACCGGGTTCGTGGCGTTGGAGGCCGCGCTTTTCTCGTCAACAATGACGGCGGTGTTCATGCCGAGATGGAAGAGCGCCTGGAAGCTCGGCTGCTTGAAAGTGATGGAGACGGTCTGCGGGTCAGGCGTGTCGACCTTGTCGATCGAGGCGAAGAAGGCTTTGTCCTTATTCGTCGAATCTTTCGCCGCGGCGCGCTCGAAGGAGAATTTCACATCCTTGGAGGAGAAGGTCTCGCCATCCTGAAACTTGACGCCGGACTTCAGCTTGAACGTCACTGTCTTGAGGTCGGGAGACAATGTCCAGCTATCGGCCAGCAAAGGTCCGACCGAAAAATCCTCGTTAATGCGCGTCAGACCCTCGAAGATATTGTAGTGCGTGATCTGCCCGATCGCGGCGGCTGCGCCCGCGGTCGGATCAAGACCAGGCGGCTCGAGGACCATACCGATGGTGACGCTGTCCTTCGGCGCTGCGAGCGCCGAGAAGCTAAGAAGCGCGGCGCCCGCCGCGACGATAAAGCGAAACGAATGACGCATCGGTTCTCCTCGAGCCCTCGGCTTTAAAAGCGGGGTATAGCAATCCCACGCGAGGGGCGCCGTCAAGCGCCCTGCGCCGCCGGATTGCGAGCCGCGCCGAAGCGTCGCAGAATCTCATGACGAAGAGACGCAGACACTCGCCAAATTGCGCTTTAAGGGGGCCTAATGGAAGAAATTCCCATTAATTTCTGGGCGTTGACCGTTGCGGCGCTGATCCGCATCGTCTTAGGCGCTCTGTGGTATTCGCCAATCGCCTTCATCGAAAGCTGGCGCAGGATCGTCGGCCTCGACGAGGCGACGATGAAGGCCGGCATGGGGCGCGCTATCGCCGTCGATGTCGTCGGGGCGTTGGTCATGGCTTTTGTGCTCGTTCGTTCCGTCGGCTACGCCGGAGCAGCGACGCTTCTTCAAGGCGCCGAAGCGGGCTTTTGGAACTGGCTCGGCTTCATCGCGGTCGTTTTGTTGAGCGCCACAATGCATGAGCATCGGCCGCTCAAATATTTCGCGATAAACGCCGGCTACAACTTGATCGCCTTGATTTTGATGGGCGCTTTGCTGGCCGTCTGGCGGTGACGAAAGCGCACCGGCCGCGAGACACGGCTAAGCGCGTTAGCGGGTCCTTGTGCGCCATAAAAGAACCGCGGCGCCGATGAGCGCCGCGGTCGTTACAACTTGCGTGGATGATGATATCTGCCGGACTCGCGAGGAGCGGCCTAAGCGTCAGGCCGTTGGGCCCGGCTGTTCCGGACGGCTTCGTCGCTCGTTCATAAACCGCTCGAACTCTTCGCGGTCTTTGGCGCGACGAATGTTCTCGACGAAAGTCGAAAATTCGCGATGCGCTTCCTCGAGCTTACGGCGCTCTTCGTCGAGCCGCGCGATCTCGGCGGCGCGCCACTCGTCGAACGCCATATTCCCGCTGGAACGGCCACCGAAGCCCGGGGCGCCCCAAGGGCCAGACCGAAATGCGCTGCGCGCCTCTCGCCATTTTTCCTGCGCGGCGCTCGTCATGTCGCCGCGATAGCCGGACTTATGTTGCCAGATTTTGAAAGCGAGGATCGCTAGACCGATCGGCCAGAAGATGACGAAGCCGAGGATCATGGCCAGCAATTCCGGCGGGCTCCAACCCCAACCGAAACAGGCGCGGCCGCGCCCAGCGGGCGCACGCCAATCGTTCGAAACCCACTCCGGCGAAGGACCCGAACCGCCAGCGGCGCCAAAACCCGTGCTCATGAAGAGCCTCCCATTAAACGCCGTCGGCTCCGAGCGCGTCACGCGCCGGCTCATGACGGCAAAGTAACGAGCGTAAAGATTTGGTCGGCGATAGACGCGCGCAAGGGGAGGACAGCGAATAATTTTTCACCGATGCTGCGGCCCGCTTTTAAGCCGTTCATCCTACAATGGAAAATGGCAGGAGACTTGGCGGCCGTCCGAGAGCGGCCTAAGGCGCGGCGCCTCCTGGCGGCATCGCGGCTGAGCGAAAGGGCACCGCTCGGCATAGGCGCAGCCATCGCCGGCAGGCGCGGCCGGCGCAGGCCTAGGCGTCGCCCGTCGTTCGCCTTGCAGCTTTGGCGCAGCGTCGAGCAAGGCGCGCGTATAAGGATGGGCCGGCGCTGAGAGCAGGCTCTCGGCCGGTCCAGTCTCGACGAAACGGCCGCGATAGATCACGGCGATTTCGTCGCAGACATGTTCGACGACAGCGAGATCGTGACTGATCAGGAGATAGGTCACGCCCGAACGCTGCTGCAACTCCATCATCAGATTGAGCACTTGCGCCTGGACCGACACGTCCAGCGCCGAGACGGGCTCGTCGGCGACCACCAGCTTCGGCTGCGTGATCAAGGCGCGCGCAATGGCGATACGCTGGCGTTGGCCGCCGGAAAACTCATGCGGATATTTTTTTCCATCGGCGGCGTTGAGGCCGACCGCCTCCAGCAAGGCCGCAACGCGCGTCGCCATGTCGTCGCGCGAAATTCCATCGAGACAGGCGAGAGGCTCAGCGATAATGCGCGCGACGGTCTGGCGCGGATCGAGCGAGCCATAAGGATCTTGAAAAATCATCTGCATATGCGCGCGCATCCGGCGCAGTTCGGCGCGCGAGGCCTCGCCAAGCGAACGTCCCATCAGTTTGGCTTCGCCCGAAGTCGGCCATTCGAGCGCGATGGCGCAGCGCGCCAGCGTAGATTTGCCGGAGCCGGATTCCCCGACAATGCCGAAGGAGCGACCGGCAGCGAGCGTAAGATTGACGCCGTCGACGGCGCGCAGAAGCATCTTTGCGCCAAAGGGACGCTCGCTCGCCAGACGGTACGTTTTGACGAGATTGATCAGTTGCAGAAGCGGCTCGCTCATGCGACGCGCTCCGCTTCGTCGAGACGGATGCAGCGAGCGATCCGTCCGTTCGCCAGCGCGACCGGCGGCGGAGACGACGCCGAACAGGCCTCAATCGTCAGCGCGCAACGGCCCGCGAAGGGGCAGCCTTTCGGCGCCGCGCCGGCTGAAGGCGCCGACCCAGGAATTGTGCGCAGCCGTTCGCCGCGCGCATGACCCAGCCGCGGCCGTGCGTCGAGAAGCGCCCGCGTATAGGGATGCGCGGGATGGTCGAGAACATCGCGCGCAGCGCCGCTCTCCATCACCATGCCGCCATAGAGCACGACGATGCGCTCACAATTCTGCGCGATCACCGCGAGGTCATGGCTGACCAGGATGAGCGCCATTTCCGTCTGCTCGCGGAGTTCGACAAGAAGATCGAGGATTTGCGCCTGCACCGTCACGTCGAGGGCGGTCGTCGGCTCGTCCGCGACGACGAGTTTCGGTCCGCAGCTCAACGCCATGGCGATCATGGCGCGCTGCCTCTGGCCGCCGGAGAGCTGGTGCGGAAAGGCGCGGGCGCGGCGCTCGGGATCGGGCAATCCCACCCGCGCCAGCAGCCGTACCGCCTCGGCCATCGCCGCATTCCGCGACAGGCCGCGATGCAGTCCGAGAGGCTCGGCGATCTGCCGCCCGATCGTGTGCAAGGGATTGAGTGCGGTCATCGGCTCTTGAAAGATCATTGCGATGCGATCGCCGCGTATTTCGCGCCATTGCGTCTCGTCGAGCTTGGTCAAGTCGCGATCGTCGAAGCGGATCGCGCCCGAGGTCATGGCGCCTTCCGGCAGAAGGCCCATCAGGGCCAAGGCGGTCATCGTCTTGCCTGAGCCGGATTCGCCGACGACGCCAAGCGTCGCGCCGCGTTCGAGTGTGAAGGAGACGTCCTTGACGATGCGCCGCGCGCCGTCAGGCGTCGGCAGATCGATATTGAGTCCCTCGATCTCCAGCAGCATCTAGCGAGGCTTTGTTTGAGTAGTGTACAAATGACGGCGCTCGTTGCGGGCCGCAGCGCCGATATCCTCCCCTGTGGAGCGAAGCGCAACGCGGGAGGTGGATCGTGCGAAGCATGGCGGAGGGGGCTGCTGAGTCCCAAGCAAATCCTCTACGCCCTGTACCCCCTCCGCCGCGCTGCACACGACCCCCGTGCCCCGCTTTCGCGGGGGAGGAAAGGGGGGCTTCTTTTGATCGTCCTGCATCAGCGTCTCGCCCTGAGGCGCGGATCGAGAAGATCGCGCAGACC
>JASLHV010000215.1 GCA_030153205.1 Roseiarcus sp.
CGGCGGACGGGACGTGATGACGATCGGCTCGGTGGCTATGGCGGCGGGCTTAATCGGTCTTGCGGCATCGCGAGGGCTTGTCAGCTACTACGGCGCCTGGATCGTCATTGGCGTCGCGATGCGCTTGACGCTTTACGATACGGCGTTCGCCGCGCTCGCGCGCATCGGCGGCCCCGAAGCCAAGCAGCCGATCTCGCAGATCACGCTGCTGGGCGGGTTGGCTTCGACGATTCTTTGGCCGATCGGCGAAGGCCTCGCGCATTGGTTCGGCTGGCGGGGCGCCGTTCTGTGTTACGCCGCCTTTGCGCTTCTGACCGTACCGCTTCATATGGCCATTCCGCACGGGCGCTACGGCGAGACGGCGACGGCGGCGAGCGAGAAGCGCCAAGCTCCTCAAGCAGCGACCAAGGCGGATCGCCTCTTCGCCGGCGTTCTCTATGCGCTTATCGCGACCGTTGCGAATATCCTGAATTCCGGCATGTCGGCCCATATGATTGGCATATTGTCCGGCCTTGGACTTGCCGCGTCGGCCTCTGTGTGGATTGCGACAATGCGCGGCGTCGGCCAGTCTTTGTCGCGCGGCGGTGAAGTCCTTTTCGGCGGCCGGCTCAATCCATTGACGCTCAATCTCCTGGCGAGCCTTTTGCTGCCGCTCGCCTTTGTTGCCGGCCTTTTCAGCGCCAATTCAGCCATTGCGGCTCTCGCTTTCGCTTTTTGTTACGGCGCGGCGAATGGCGTCTTGACGATCACGCGCGGGACGCTGCCGCTCGTCCTTTTCGATCACCGCACTTACGGCGCTTTCGTCGGCAGGCTCCTGGTCCCGAGCTTTCTCCTCTCCGCTGGCGCGCCGGTCGCCTACGCCTTTATCATCGAACGGTTCGGCGCCGCCGCCGCCCTCTATTGTTCGATCTTTCTCGCGCTCGCGGCCACAGCGGCGGGGATCGCTCTTTCCGCCCGATTTGGGGCGACAAGAACGCCGGACGTTAAGGATGGGCCGACAGCGGTGCGATGACGCACTATCCCGCGCGGCGCGACAAGGTTAAGGTCAAGGTCCACGGTAGCCACGAAAGCGAAACTCTGCGCAGCCTATGATTGGATTTAGACGACACTTCCTGGCGGTTCTGACCGCCATTTCGATCACAGGCGTCCTAACCGACCGATCTCTCGCCGAGCCGAGGCTTCTCGGCATCAGCGATCTGACCGACGATGAGCAGAAAATTCTCTGGGATCGCGTCGATCATGTCGCTGGTTATGTCGCGATGTTGAAAGTCTGCGCGGGGGAGGCCGATTTCGAGAAACGTTTCGTCGACGCGGTGCGACCCTGTATCGAGCCCGATACGGTGACGCGCGTGGTCGGCTATTATGAGCGAAAAGCCGGCGACCTCGAGAAACGCGCGTCGCGCGCGACCTGCACCGGCAAAGATTATGTCGAGAAGAATGTGACGCAAAAAATAAGATCGGCGCTCGATAATCTGGTCTATCTCGGACACAGTCTATGTCTGGGCTATCTCAGAAGCGGCGTGCTGGCGCGTTAGCGGCGCGGGCTGCTCTGACTTCGATGCGGCCGCCAGGAAGTTCGGCGACGTGCGACGTCTCGCCCGGACGCACTCCGAGATGGCGGAGTACGTCCTGACGAAACGTTACTTGTCCCTTGGCTCACGCGCCCTTGGGGAAATTGACGATCGTCGCCGCTTTCGCGCGGGGCGATTCGCCCTCGGCACGCGCGCCGATCGGCTCGTCGTCGATCGTCAGCGCGCCGCCGGCGGCGGAGATTTTCACGATTTGACCGTCGCGCACATTGCCGGCGAGCAGCCGCTCGGCGAGCGGATCCTGCACCGACTTCTGAATCACCCGTTTTAAGGGCCGCGCGCCATAAGCGGCGTCATAGCCCTTGTCGGCAAGCCATTGCCGGCCTTTGGGGTCGAGTTGCAGCGTGATCTTGCGATCCTCGAGCAGCTTGGCGAGCCTGAGGAACTGGATATCGACGATCGCGCCCATATCCTCGCGCCGCAAGCGATGGAACAGAATGATCTCATCGACGCGGTTCAAGAATTCGGGCCGGAAATGGCCGCGCACGACGCTCATCACTTCCGCTTCGACCGCGCTCGAATCCTCGCCCTCCTTCTGGTTGACGAGATATTCCGCGCCGAGATTGGACGTCATGACGATCAGCACATTGCGGAAATCGACCGTGCGTCCCTGCCCGTCGGTCAGACGGCCGTCATCGAGCACCTGCAGGAGCACGTTGAAGACGTCGGGATGCGCCTTTTCGATCTCGTCGAACAACACGACTTGGTACGGCCGGCGACGCACCGCTTCAGTCAGCGCCCCGCCTTCGTCATAGCCGACATAGCCGGGCGGCGCGCCGATGAGACGCGAGACCGAATGTTTCTCCATATATTCCGACATGTCGATGCGCACCATCGCGGTCTCGTCGTCGAAGAGGAACGAGGCCAAAGCTTTGGTCAGCTCGGTCTTGCCGACACCGGTCGGGCCGAGGAACATGAAGGAGCCGATCGGCCGGTTGGGATCCTGCAAGCCGGCCCTGGCGCGACGTACCGCGGTCGAGACCGCCGCCACCGCCTCTTTCTGGCCGACGACGCGGCGAGCGAGTGCGTCCTCCATCTTGAGCAGCTTGTCGCGTTCGCCCTCGAGCATCTTGTCGACGGGCACGCCCGTCCAGCGCGAAACGACTTGCGCGACGTGATCAGGCGTCACCGCCTCATCGACGAGTTGGTCCGCGCCCTGGTTCTCGGTCGCCGCGAGTTTCTTTTCGAGATCAGGAATGACCCCATAGGCGATCTCGCCGGCGCGTTGGTACTCGCCCTTGCGCTGAGCTTGCGCGAGTTCGCCGCGCGCCGCCTCGAGCTGCTCTTTGAGCTTCTGCGCAGCGCCGAGCTTATCCTTTTCGGCGCGCCAGCGCTGGGTCAACGCCGCCGACTTCTCCTCCAACTCGCCGAGTTCGCTCGAAAGCTTGGCGAGGCGGTCCTTGGAGGCCGCGTCCGTCTCCTTCTTCAAGGCTTCCTGCTCGATCTTGAGCTGGACAATGCGGCGGTCGAGTTCGTCGAGCTCTTCAGGCTTCGAGTCGACCTGCATGCGCAGGCGCGAAGCTGCTTCGTCGACGAGGTCGATGGCCTTGTCGGGCAGGAAGCGGTCGGCGATGTAGCGGTTCGACAAGGTCGACGCCGCGACGATCGCAGCGTCAGTAATGTGTACGCCGTGATGGACTTCGTATTTCTCTTTCAAGCCGCGCAGGATCGAAATCGTATCCTCGACGGTGGGCTCGGAGACGAAGACCGGCTGGAAGCGCCGCGCCAGAGCGGCGTCCTTTTCGACGTGCTTGCGATATTCGTCGAGCGTGGTCGCGCCAATGCAGTGCAACTCGCCGCGGGCGAGCGCAGGCTTTAGGAGGTTGGAGGCGTCCATCGCCCCGTCAGCCTTGCCGGCGCCGACCAGAGTGTGCATTTCGTCGATGAACAGGATGACGCCGCCTTCGGCCGCCGTGACTTCACCAAGCACGGCTTTGAGCCGCTCCTCGAACTCGCCACGATATTTCGCGCCGGCGATGAGCGCGCCCATATCGAGCGCAAGAAGCCTCTTATCCTTTAGCGATTCCGGCACGTCGCCATTGACGATGCGCAGAGCGAGGCCTTCGACGATCGCCGTCTTGCCGACGCCGGGCTCGCCGATCAGCACAGGATTGTTCTTGGTGCGCCGGGACAGAACCTGCACCGTGCGGCGAATTTCCTCATCGCGGCCGATGACCGGATCGAGCTTGCTCGCCTTGGCCGCAGCGGTGAGGTCGCGGGCGTATTTCTTCAGCGCGTCATAAGCGTTTTCGGCGCTGGCCGAATCGGCCGAACGGCCTTTGCGCAGATCGTTGATCGCCGCGTTGAGCGTCTGAGCGGTCACGCCAGCCGCCGCGAGGATCTTGGACGCCTCGGCGCCCTTCTCCATGGCGAGCGCGAGCAGCAAGCGTTCGACGGTCACATAGGAATCGCCGGCCTTCTGGGCGATCTTCTCGGCGTTGTCGAAAACGCGCGCCATGGTCGGGGCGAGATAAATCTGCCCGGCGCCAGGTCCTTGGACCTTCGGCAGCTTGGCCAGCGCCAATTCGGTCTGCTGAAGCGCGTCGCGAGAGCGCCCGCCTGCCTTGTCGATCAGACCGGCCGAGAGACCCTCGCCGTCGTCGAGCAGCACTTTGAGCAAATGCTCGGGCGTGAACTGCTGATGGCCCTCTCGAATCGCGAGCGTCTGCGCGCTTTGGATGAAGCCGCGCGCGCGCTCGGTGAATTTCTCCAGATTCATTGCCGTCTCCCTAGGCTCCGCCTCGCGCCCCGAAGCGACGCAACACGGACCCGACGATAGTGGAGTAGCCGCCTTAAGCGGCCCTGAAGCGTATTTAGGAACCGCCCCCCGCGGGCGGAAGAGGCGGGACAGGATTTCTTGCGATTGGCCAGCGCTTTGCCGACGATCATTCTTTCATATAACTATTAGCCCAAATCATCTTGCTTGATGTGGAAATTGATGGCGAGCGCGCGCACCCAAGTCGCCATTATCGGGGCTGGCCCCTCAGGCCTGTTGCTCGCCCATCTGCTTTACCGCGCCGGGATCGAAACCGTCGTGCTCGAACGCCAAAGCCGCGCTTATGTCGAAGCGCGGATTCGGGCCGGCGTGCTGGAACAGGGAACGGTCGATCTTCTCGACGAGATCGGCCTCAGCGGCCGCATGCGCCGCGAAGGCCTGCCCCATCAAGGCTTTGACCTTGCCTTCGACGGCGCCCGCCACCGAATCAATCTTTTCGAATTGACCGCCGGCAAGCAGGTCATGGTCTATGGCCAGACCGAATTGACGAAAGATCTAGGCGATGCGCACGCCGCTACGGGCGCGCCGATTGTTTACGAGGCCGCCGACGTTTCAATTCATGACGCCGATAGCGGGCGTCCCTTCCTGCGCTATCGCAAAGACGACGCGACGCATGAGCTCGCCTGCGATTTCATCGCGGCCTGCGACGGCGCACACGGCGTCGGCCGACGTTCGATGCCGGCCGCCGACGTCAAAACATTCGAGCGCGTCTATCCTTTCGGCTGGCTTGGCATTCTCGCCGATGTGCCGCCCTGCTCGCATGAGTTGATCTACGCGCGGCACGAGCGCGGCTTCGCGCTCGCCAGCATGCGCTCGATGATTCGCAGTCGCTACTATGTGCAATGCGCGATCGGCGAAAAATTGGAGAACTGGCCGGATGAGCGCGTTTGGGAGGAGTTGAAAATCCGCCTTGGGCCTGAAGCGGCCGCGCAAATGACGACGGGGCCGTCGATCGAAAAGAGCATCGCCCCGCTGCGCAGCTTTGTCGCAGAACCGTTGCGTTGGGGCCGTTTGTTTCTCGCCGGCGACGCCGGCCATATCGTGCCGCCGACGGGCGCTAAAGGCCTCAATCTCGCGGTGTCGGACGTGCGGATTCTTTCGCGAGCGTTGGTCGACGCCTGCAAGAAAGGTGACAGCGGACTCATCGATTCTTACTCGCGCGATTGCCTCGCAAGAGTATGGAAGGCCGTGCGCTTCTCCTGGTGGATGACTCAACTCATGCACAAATTCGGCGAGGGCGAGAGTTTCGAAACCCGTGTGCAACAAGCCGAGCTGAGCTATCTCTTTTCCTCTTCGGCCGCTTCTCGGGCTTTGGCGGAAAACTATGTCGGTCTGCCTCTCGAGAGAGAATGAAAGGGTCTTTTGAACGTTTGTAATGTAGGCGCCGTTACTATGGCGCAATGCAACGACACCCTTGCGGATCAAAGGCGACCGACACATTATCCGCGCCAGTGTAATCAACGCTCGCGGCTGGGCGTTTCCTGACCAGCGCAAGAGAACAGGCAATCGGGACCAATAGATGCGGGAAAATGCGTTAGGTTATTATATCGACTTCTACATCTATCCGGTGGTGCTGGCCGCCCTGCCGATCTATGCCGCGCTGAACCCGGAGCGCGGGACATTGATGTCCTGGGTGAGCTTGGCGGCTGTCGGCATCGCCCTATGGACGCTGATTGAGTATTTTATCCACCGTGTCCTCTTTCACAATGTCGCGTTCTTTCGCGCGCTGCACGACGCGCACCATAAGAACCCGAAGGCGCTGATCGATTCGCCAATTTGGTCAAGCTTGACCGCTGTATTTGTCGTCGTGCTCGCGCCGTCCGTTTGGCTTTTGGGCGCGCATTTGGGGACCGCGTTCACATTCGGCATGACGCTCGGCTACTTCAACTATTCCATCATACATCACGCCATGCATTTCTGGACTTTTTCGCACGACAGCTATTTCTACCGGGCCAAGCATCGACACGCCTTGCACCATTATTCCGAGGTCGAGGGCAATTTCGGCGTCACCACCCCGTTCTGGGATTATGTCTTCGGCACCACGCTTCCCGAGCCGCAACTGGTCAAGCAAGCCCA
>JASLHV010000217.1 GCA_030153205.1 Roseiarcus sp.
GAGGCGAGCGCCGAAGAGCGCGTCGCCTATCTCAAGATGCGTCGCGCCATGGCTGGCGAGGTCGGCGAGAACGGTGATGAAGCGACCGAGGGCGAAGTCGAGGCGACGGGCGAGACCGCGCTCAGCCAAGAGCGCTACGCTTCTATGTCCGCCATTGAGCAGGTCATATTGACCGTTTCCGAGAACGGCTACGGCAAACGCTCCTCGTCGTTCGAATATCGGGCGACCGGCCGCGGCGGCAAGGGCATCGTCGCGATGGCTGTGAACCAGCGCAACGGCAAATTGGTCGCTTCCTTCCCCGTCGAGCATGACGATGAAATCATGCTGGTGACGAACGGCGGCCAGCTCATTCGCTGTCCAGTGGAAGGCATTCGCGTCGCCGGCCGCGCCACCCAGGGCGTTATTGTGTTCGACACGGCGGACGAGGAGCGCGTCGTCGCGGTCGAGCGCATTTCCGAGCCGGAGCCGGAAGAGGGCGCGGAGGAGAACGGCAGCGACTGAGGACTGTTCGCCGCCTGAGTTTTCGTTGCGGCAGTTCTGGGAGAGATGATGACCCTCGACGGCGTCTTCGACTTCCTCCGCAGCAAGCGCTTGGGCGTCATTGCGACGGTCGATGCTGCTGGCGCTCCTGAAGCCGCTTTGGTCGGCTTCGCGGTTACGCCGGACCGACGCCTGGTCTTTGATACTTCGGCAAATTCTCGCAAGGCGCTGAACCTTGCCACAAGGCCCGAAGCCGCCTTCGTCGTCGGGTGGGACGATGAGATATCGGTACAAATTGAAGGCGTTGCGCGATCGGTCTCAGGCGCCGAACTGGCGGCGGCCAAGGACGCCTATTTCGCGGTCTGGGCAGACGGGCGCGCCCGCGAGAACTGGCCCGATATCGCTTATATCGCGATCACGCCGCGCTGGCTGCGTTATTCCAATTTCGCCGCCGGTCCGGAAATCGTCGAATTTCGGATGAACGAACCGGCGTAGTTCCCCCCATCCGATTGCCTCCCGCCGCATTCCGTGCAATTAGATGACATATCATTAATTGTATCGTCATCCATGCCGCTTGCCGACCTCGCCGCGCGAACCACCTTTGGCGCGCTTGTCTCCCAGACCGCACGACGCTGGCGTCGGGCGGTTGATCGGCGGCTGCAACCTTTCGGATTGACCGAGGCGACCTGGCTGCCCTTGATCCGCCTCGCTCGCGCGCCAAAGCCGATGCGCCAGAAAGAGCTTGCCGCCTCGCTATCGCTCGACAATTCCTCCGTGGTTCGGCTGCTCGACGGCCTTGAAACCGCCGGCCTCATCGAGCGGCGCGAGGAGCCGGATGATCGTCGGGCTAAGGCGATCGTGCTGACGTCGGCTGGACGCAAAACCGTCGATCGCGTCGAGAAGGTCGCCCGCGAAGTTCGGGACGAGGCGCTTGCGGATCTCTCGGATCGCGAGGTCGAGACAACGTCCCGCGTTCTCGAACATATCTGCCGCGTACTCATGGATGACGCGGAAGAAGGCGGGCGATGAACAAGCCCATCGTACAATCGCTCGAAGGGTCTCTCGAGAGGCCGCGGCCACGTCGCGCGCCGCCGCTCTGGTTTCTGGCGCTTCTAACGCTCAGCGGCACTTTGGCGATGCATATTTTTGCGCCGGCTTTGCCGCGCGCGGCGCGCGACCTTGGCGTCGGCGCGAGCGTCATGGGCTTGACGGTGAGCCTCTATATCGTCGGGCTTGCTTTTGGCCAATTGATCTATGGTCCGCTTTCGGATCGCTTCGGCCGGCGGCCGGCTTTGATGAGCGGCCTTGCGCTCTATACATTGGCGGGTCTCGTCGCGGCGGCGGCGCCGAACGTCGCGATATTGATCGTGGCGCGCCTATTCCAAGCGTTGGGCGGCTGCGCCGGCCTTGCGCTGGCCCGCGCCATGGTGCGCGACACCGCGCCGCTGAACGCCGCTGCGCGGCGCCTCGCTTTGCTTAATCTGATGGTGACGCTCGGGCCTGGCCTCGCGCCGATCCTGGGCGGGGCGATGATCGCGACGACCGGCTGGCGTTCGATCCTTATCCTGCTTTGCGCGATCGGGGCTTGTCTCTTCATCATGGCCTGGCGGTTGCTGCCTGAGACGGCGTCAACACTCGAGGGCGTCAATGCGGCGCGGCTTGCGGCGGACTACCGCGGCTTGTTGCGCTCGTCCGCTTTCCTTGGCTTCGCCATCGGCGGCGGTTGCGCGACGACGTCGATGTACGGTTTCATCGCCGCCGCTCCATTTATCTTCATCGAGCAATTGGGCCGGCCGCCTTATGAAGTGGGGTTTTCGCTCGCCGTGGCGGTTGTGGGCGTCTGGCTCGGCAGCGCGTTGGCGAGCCGCTTGATTTCGCGCGTCGCTTTGCCCCGTCTGCTCATCGCCGCCAATCTTGTCAGCGTCGCCGCCGCATTTGCGTTGCTCGCCGTCGTCCTTGTCGGGCCTTTCACCGTGGCGGCGTTGGTCACGTCGATGTTCTTCTTCACGCTCGGCGCGGGCCTTGCGGCGCCGCTGGCGTTGAGCGAAGCGATCAGCGTCAACCCACGCGTCATCGGCTCGGCGTCAGGACTTTACGGCTTCACCCAAATGGCGATCGGCGCGCTTTGCGCCGCCTTGGCCGGTCTCGGACGGAATCCGGCTTTGACGACCGCGATCGTACTTGCGAGCGCCGCTGTCATCGCGCAGACGTCTTTTTGGATCGCCCTTGGCCAGCGCGGCGTGAATGAGACGGACTGACCTTCAACCTTCGTGACGCCGATCAGGTCCGAAAACCGCCAGCCATATCTGACAAATAATTGTAAGCGAAGCAGCCAATCGCCGTCTTAGGCTCGAGCGAGAGTCGTCGTCTTCACTCTGTTTTTGAGAATAAGAAACGGAGCGTCAGAGCGCATTTCCGACGCTATGCAGAGGCCTTTAGCGAGAAATTCAATGCAAAACAAGGCTATGAATCGCGCCGAATGGGCCATGCTGCTCGCTCTATCCGTTTTGTGGGGCGGCTCTTTCTTCTTCGTCGGCGTCGTGATCAAGGAATTGCCGCCGCTGACGATCGTCCTCTTGCGCGTCGGCTTGGCGGCGATTTTTCTCAATATTTTTGTCGTCGTGCGCGGCATGCGCCTGCCGCGAGATAAGAGTATTTGGCGCGCCTTTCTTGGCATGGGTCTCTTGAACAATGTCGCGCCGTTTTGCCTGATTGCCTGGGGGCAACTTTATATCGGCTCGGGCCTCGCGGCGATTCTCAATGCGACGACGCCTCTAGCCACAGTGGTCATCGCACACGTCTTGACGGCGGATGAGAAGATGACCGGCGGCCGTCTCGTTGGCGTGTTTTTCGGACTCGTCGGCGTCGCGGCGATGATCGGACCGGAGGCCCTTCACGGTTTTGGATCCAACGTGATTGGGCAACTCGCCATTCTCCTTGCGGCAGTCTCGTACGCTTTCGCTGGCGTCTATGGTCGCCGCTTCGCGCAAATGGGCGTGGCGCCGCTGTTGACGGCGACGGGACAAGTGACCGCTTCGACCCTCGTCATGGCGCCGATCGCTTTTTTCATCGATCAGCCTTGGACATTGGCCCCGCCGAGCCTCTCCGCCTGGGGCGCCGTGATCGGCATCGCGACACTTTCCACAGCGCTGGCTTATATTCTCTACTTCCGAATTCTGGCGACCGCCGGCGCGACGAATTTGGTCCTCGTCACATTTCTCATTCCCGTCAGCGCGATCTTGCTCGGCTCCCTTTTTCTTGGCGAGCGGCTTGACCCGCGACACTTCCTCGGCATGGCCATGATCGGGGCGGG
>JASLHV010000283.1 GCA_030153205.1 Roseiarcus sp.
CGGAGGGCGGCGCTGACATTGACCATCGCATCGTCCGCCGACAAGGCCGCGAATTTATTGGGCGCCGAGGTGAACGGCTCGCCCGTTTCCGAAGCCAGAATGCGCGCGACCGTCTCGCCGAACCGCGGATCGGCGTTCAATCCAGTGCCTACCGCCGTTCCACCGATCGCAAGCGACATCAGTCCCTGGCAGGCGCGCTCAACTCCCGCCATCGCCTGGTCGAGCTGAGCCGCCCAGCCGGAAATCACCTGGCCCAGCGTCAAAGGCGTCGCGTCCTGCAAATGCGTGCGGCCGACCATCACGATATGCGAGAAGGCCTTCGACTTGGCGTTCAGCGTGTCACGCAATCGAGCGACGGCGGGCAGAAGCGTCGCCCTGAGTTCGCCGACTGTCGCGATATGCATGACCGTCGGGAACACGTCGTTCGACGACTGACTGTGATTGACGTCGTCGTTCGGATGGATCGGCTTCTTCGAACCGACCACGCCGCCCGCGATCTGAATCGCCCGATTGGCGATCACTTCGTTGGCGTTCATGTTGGACTGGGTGCCGGACCCGGTCTGAAACACGACCAGCGGGAACTCGTCATCGAGCTTGCCGTCGATGACGTCCTGCGACGCCCGGACGATGAGATCGACCTTGTCCTTCGGCAAATGCTTGAGTTCGAGATTGGCCAGCGCCGCGCATTTCTTCAGCAGTCCAAAGGCCCGGATGACCGGCCGGCCCCAGCGATGCCGCTCGACGCCGATGACGAAATTGAGCCGCGAGCGCTCGGTCTGCGCGCCCCACAAATGCCCGGCGGGCACCTGCACCTCGCCGAGCGCGTCTTTCTCAGTGCGCCACTCTTCATTCTTCACTGGTGAACTCGCCATCGCTGTCCGTTCTCCGAAAGAAGAGCATTTGCGAGGATGCGTTCCCAAAAGCAAGGCGTAGCGGGCGCTTGCTACGAGCTCGCTCCTTCTCTATAAGCCCGCGTTTCGCGGCCCAATCCGACACCCCTGGAGGCAGGGCGCGACTCTATAAAGGACATCATCATGGCAGCGATCAAGCAACTCGCGGCCGTGGCGCGTAGCGGGACAGGCAAGGGGGCCGCCCGCTCCGTTCGTCGCGAAGGCCGTGTTCCAGCCGTCATTTATGGCGGCGGCGTCAAACCCGAGCCGATCTCGGTCGACTATAAGGACGTCAACAAGTTCATCTACGCCGGCCACTTCCTGACCTCGATTTTCGAGCTCGAAGTCGATGGGCGCAAGGAGCGGGTTCTGCCCCGCGATTATCAGCTCGACGTCGTCAACGACCGGCCAGTTCATGTCGATTTTCTGCGCCTTGCGCCGGGTTCGATGGTGCGGATCGGCGTCCCCGTGCATGTCGCCAATCGCGAAGCCTCACCCGGATTGAAAAAGGGCGGCGCGGTCAATCTGGTGCTGCATTCGGTCGAAGTCATGGCCCCCGCCGATGACATTCCGGAATCGATCACCATCGACCTTGCGGGCATGGATTTCCACGATTCGGTGCATGTCTCCGCGCTCAAGCTGCCCGACGGCTGCCGGCCGATCGCCGGCTCGGCCCAGCTGACAGTCGTGACCATCGTGCCGCCGACAGTCATGGCCGAAGAAACGCCCGCGGCCGGCGCAGCGGCAGCTCCTGCCGCTGGAGCAGCGCCGGCGGCTGGCGCCGCCCCTGCAGCTGGCGCCGGCAAGGCGGCTGCCCCTCCGGCGAAAGGCGCTGCGGCTCCTGCGGCCGCCAAGCCTGCAGCGGCGAAGCCGGCCGCCAAGAAGTAAGGACTCCGCGCTCGGATCGAGGCCCGGGCCAATCCGCGGCGCCGGAGCTTCGGCGTCTGGCGAACGGAGTGGCTTACGCTGATTGATCGAGGACCCCATGCTGGTCATTGCGGGACTCGGAAATCCGGGCGACCGATACGCGCGCAACCGCCACAACGTTGGCTTCATGGCGGTTGACGCGATCGCCGAGGAGCGGCGGTTCGGCCCTTTTCGCGCGCGGCATCAAGGACTCGTGACAGACGGGCTGATTGGCGACGAGCGGGTGATGTTGCTCAAGCCGCAGACCTACATGAATGAATCCGGACGCAGCGTCGGCGAAGCTTTACGCTACGCGAAGCTCGATCTGGACGCCTTGGTCGTCATCCACGACGAGCTCGATCTTGGCCCTGGCAAAATGAGGGTGAAGGTCGGCGGCGGCGACGCCGGCCACAACGGACTTCGCTCAATCACCGCCCATCTCGGCCCCACCTACAAGCGGGTCAGAATCGGCATTGGCCATCCGGGCGACAAAGCGCTTGTCCACAATTACGTGCTGAATGATTTCGCGAAGTCCGAGGCCG
Organism: Roseiarcus sp.; assembly: GCA_030153205.1. GTDB lineage: Bacteria > Pseudomonadota > Alphaproteobacteria > Rhizobiales > Beijerinckiaceae > Roseiarcus. Next base: position 2,339 of record JASLHV010000283.1, read on the forward strand.
GTTGGGTCGAGGCGGTGTGCTGCGCCATCGCCGAAGCCGCGCCCCTCTTGGCCAATGGCCAGGACGCAAGCTTCCAGAATAAAGTCCACCTCGCTATCGAGGCCGCGGGCTTCGGCGAGAAGCCAAGCGCCTAAGGAAGGATCGGGGCTCCTCAGCATCAGGAAAGCGCTTGCT
>JASLHV010000038.1 GCA_030153205.1 Roseiarcus sp.
TCCCGAACCGACTGCATTCCCTTCAACTTAGGCGGAAGACCGCTTGTTCCGGCCGCCGCAACACCGCAACTTGTATCCTTTGCCAAGCAAGAGCTATGCCAAGCTTCCATTTTTGCGCGCCGAATCTAGCCATGCAGACGGGCTATCAACCAGGATCGCGCCAAGGCGTAACCGAAAGGTTAATTTTTCGTTCACGATTTCCGTGAGCCTTCGATTTATCGCGCGCCGATGATCCTGGCCGAGACACGCTCCAGGCCGAGGAGAAGGAACAGGGTCGCCGCCACCAGCACCATCGTCAAAGCCGCGCCGGAGAAAATATCGCCGCGATCGGTGAGGCTGAAAATCGCCACCGGAAGCGTGACCCAGCCCGGCGGATAGACCATGACCGTCGCGCCGAGTTCGCCCATCGACAGCGCAAAGCTGAGACCAAAGGCGGCGATCAGATAGGGCGCGATCAGCGGCAGCGTAACCCGCCGCAGCCGGTAGGCCGGGCGAGCGCCGAGACTGGAAGCCACCTGTTCGAAATCAGGCGACAGGCGCGCGAGCCCGGCGGAGACATTGCCGAAGGTGAAAGCCGAGATCAGCACGAAATGAGCGATCATCACGATCGCGATCGTGCCGTTGAGCAAAATCGGCTTCTGACTGAAGGCGACGAGCAAGCCAAGGCCGACCGACACGGACGGCACCGCGCTTGGCACGAAGAACAACAGGCCGAGTACTTTTTTCAACGCTTCGCCTTGCAGCCGCAAAGCGAGCGCCGCCCATGTCCCGCTGGTCAGCGCCAAAGCGCTGGCGACGAAGCCCGTGACAAAGCTCGCCCAGACTGCCTCGCCGGATGCGCCGGAAACCGCCTGACGGTAATGGTCGAGCGTCAAGCCGGTGGGCAGGACGTCGTTCCATTGCACCGCCAGGCTCGAAAGGAGGATCACCGCCAGCGGCGCGATATAGATCACGCCGATCAGCAAAGCGGCGACGATCCATACCGAGATGCGACCGAGCGGCGACCAGATCAGCATCGCGTCACCCTCCGAGCCGATTCGCCGCCAGGCGATAGAGGCCGAAGAGGCCGAGCGACAAGGCGACATTAACAACAGCGATGACGCAGGCGACTTGGTATTCGGATTCCTGAATCGCCTTGTCGTAGATGAGCAAGGGCAGCGTGATCACGCCCTTGGCGCCGATGAACAAGACGATGCCGAATTCATTCACGGTCAACAGCAGGCAGAGGCTGCCGCTGGCGACGATCGCAGGAATCGCCGCCGGCAAGATGACTTGGCGGATAATGCGGAAAGGACGCGCGCCGAGAATGCTCGCCGCTTCGATCTGGCCGCGGTCGATCAGGGACAAGGAGGCGAGCAGAGGACGAAGGATGAAGGGCGTATAGACGGTCACTTCAGCGAGCACGACGCCCCAGGCCGAATAAAGGAAGTTCACCGGCGGCGCGCCCAATCCGAGAGTATGGATCAACGCGCCATTGAGAACGCCGGCCGACCCATAGAGAAAAGTAAAGGCGAGCGTGACGAGGAAAGTCGGCAAGGCGATGCATGTATCGATCAGGCGGGCGACCAACACACTGCCCGGGAAAGGCACAAAGGCTAAAATCAAAGCGAGGACGAGACCAAGCGCAAGACATCCCGCCGTCGCGGCCGCGGCGATAGTCGCGGTGTTGAGAAGCGCGGTTAAAAAGAACTTCGCATGAAGAACCTGAAGCGCGGCGCTGAAATCGAACGCGCCAGCATCGTCGGAAAAAGCCTGCCGCACAATGAGCGCCAGCGGATAAAGGAACAACAGCGCCAGCAGCGCCGTCGGCGGCACGATCCAAAACCCGCCGAATTCGGCCTTGGGCCGCGGCTGGCCGACCGCGACCGAACTAGACATTGGAATCTTCCGGCAGCAGGCTCGCATCGCTCGGCGCGAAATAGACATCGAGCGGCGACCCGTTTTTCGGCAGAATCGCCGGCGGCTGCGTCGTCGCGACGCGCACGGGCATGCCGGCGATTTCGAGCTCGAGATGCGTCAACTCGCCTTGCCAATGCACCTCTTTGAGTACGCCGGCGATCTTGTTGACGCGTTCGGCGTCCGGCGTCAGCGTCAAATGCTGCGGCCTCACGCAGAGCAATTTCTTGTCGCCGATTTTTTCGTCCGTCCCCGCGGCGACAATCGTGTCCGAGCCAACCTGCGCGCGGGCGTATCCGTTCGAACCCGCCGCCTCGATCACCGTAACCGGAATGATATTGGCGCGGCCCAGGAATTCGGCGGCGAAACGATTCGGCGGCCGACGGTACAACTCGGCCGTCGGTCCATGCGCGCTGACCGAGCCGTCGCGCAGAATGGCGATCTTGTCGGCGAGGGTCAGCGCTTCGCTCTGATCATGCGTGACATAGAGGACGGTCAGATCGGGAAGGTCGCGATGCAGGCGGGCGAGTTCCTCCACCATGCTGCGCCTGATTTGCGCATCGAGCGCCGATAGCGGTTCGTCGAGAAGCAGCACGCGCGGGCGCACCGCCAATGCGCGGGCGATGGCGACGCGTTGCTGCTGGCCGCCAGACAGCTCGCGCGGATAGCGCGTCGCATAACGCGACATGCCGACGATGCGCAGGGCGTCAGCGACCCGCTCGGCGATCAGCGCCTTTTGCGCGCCCTGCGCCTCCAGCCCGAAAGCGACATTGTTCTCGACCCGCATATGCGGGAACAAGGCATAGTTCTGCACGACCATGCCGAGGCCGCGCTGATAGGGCGGCAGATCGGTGACGTCCGTACCGCCGATACGGATGCGCCCGCTCGCCGGCCGCACGAAGCCGGCGACCGCGCGCAGCGCTGTCGTCTTGCCGCAACCGGAAGGCCCGATCAGGCAAAGGATCTCGCCTGCTGGGACATCGAGCGTCAAGGGTTTGAGCACCACAACGCCGCGATAGGCGATGGTCACTTGGTCGAAGGCGACGCTCGAGCCACCGACGCGCGCCTGCTCGCCGCCGGCGACGCGCGCCCGCGGCTCGGCGACAGCAATGGAGGACATCGATCAGCTCCCGGTCGCTTCACGCCAGCGGGCGACATCGGTCGGCAGACCCTTCAGGACTTCCGACCAATCCGGCGTCCAAATCGTCACGCCTTGCAGGATGTCATGGAGTTTCGTGAAATTGGCGTCGGTCGGCGTCACATCCTTGCGCGCCGGCGCGCCAAGCGCCACGGAGCTGACCGTCGACTGCGCCTCTTTGGAGAGGAGGAAGTCGATGAGCTTCTTGCCATTGTCGCCATTGGGCGCGCCGGTCACGAGGCCGATATAGTAGGGCAGCGCCAGCGCCGAACGTTCGCCATTCGGGCCGGCGGGCCAAAAGACCTTGATGTTGGGATTGTCGGCCATCTGCGAGAGGTTCATTTGCAGATCGCCATTGGCGACATAAAGTTCGCCCTTATTGACCAACGCGGTCAGTTTGCCGGTCGACGCCGACGGGCCGACATTATTGTCCTGAAGCTTCTTGAGATAGTCGAAACCCGCATCGCGGCCGCCGAAGGAATGAATGACCTGCAGCATTACCGCGGTGCCGTCGCCGGCCTGGCCGGGCGTCGAATATTGGATCTTGCCTTTGAATTGCGCCGCGAGGAGATCGGCATAGGACTTGGGCGGATCTTTCAGCGCCGAGGCGTTGTAGATGAAATTCATGTAATTGTTGACGAGCGGGTTGAACTGGTCGGCGCCGCCGTCAATTTGCGCAGCCGCTTCCGGCTTGAAATTCTGCAACAGACCTTCCGCCGCCGCGCGCTGAATGAAGGGCGGCAAGGTCACGAGAACGTCGGCCTGCGGATTGGACTTTTCCTTCGCGACGCGCTCGACGACACCGCCCGAACCGCCCTCGATATATTGAACCTTGACGCCGGTCGCCTTGGTGAAAGCGTCGAATTGGGTCTCGAACCAACTGCCCTTGCCGTCATGCAGGCCGTCAGCGGAATAGATGGTGACGACGCCCGAGTCTGCCCACACAGGGGTAGCGACAAAGGCGAGCGCGAACGCCGCAGCGAGCAGCTTCTTCATGAAGACCTCCGGTGACCCTCTCCGACTGCGCCATTGCTGGACCGCGGAGACGACGATTATGTGACAGCGGGACTTTCAAAGCTCCGGGCTGTGCAGACTTTTGCAGCAGACCACGCTTCGCGACTCCAAATTATTCCAAACTGCAGTTTTTCCGTTTTGAGCGATTTCAAAGGGTTGCAGCGTCAAAATTGCAAAAAACGTCTTCGCCCAAGAGTTCAAACGCGACCCGTGACGACCATTGTCGAAGCGGTTTCGCGTTCCGTCAATGTTTTGTACAGACTGATGTACTGATGAAAGCGATTTCCCTATTGATTTCGTTATGATGCGGCTTCTCCCACAGCTTCGCTCCGCTACGCGGGGGACGATAGGTACGCGAACGCTTCCTCCAGCACGTCGAACGCCCGGTCGAACTGGTTGCGCGGGATCGTCAATGGCGGGCAGAGCGTCACGACATTGCCGCCGCCGAGTTTGAAGCTGAGCCCTCTTTCGAGGCAGGCGTACATCAGCCGGTCGGCGCGGGCGCTTGCTTCCGTCTTGTCGCGTGCCGCGATCTCAACGCCGAAATAGGCGCCGAGGCTGCGAATGTCGCGGATGGCCTCGTGTCGGGATTTCATCGCCGCAAGCCGCTCGAGGCCAAGCTTGTTGAGTTCGCGGGCGCGCGCCAGCAAATCTTCTTCCGCGATGACGTCGAGCGTGGCCAGCGCGGCGGCGCAGCCGACGGGGCTTTTTTCGTGCGTATAATGGCCCAGCGCCGCCTGCGGGACGCAATCGAGCTTCGCATCGGCGATCATCGCCGCCATCGGCATGATCCCGCCGCCCAGTCCTTTGCCAATGACGAGAATATCCGGCGTCGCGCCGACCTGTTCGCAGACGAACATGGTTCCGCTTCGTCCCAGGCAGCTCGGAATTTCATCAAAAATCAGCAAAGCGCCGTGACGATCGCAGCTCTGGCGGACCAAAGGCCAGAAATCTGGCGGCGGCGGTTCGACGGTGGTCCAGCGCATCGGCTCGGCGAGAATGGCGGCGACATCGCCCTGAACCTCCAGCACGTAATCGATGTAATCGGCAAAGCGCTTGTGGGCTTGCCCATCCTCGCCAAAGAAACGCGCGACGAGATCGAGCGGCGGCAGGTGCTCCGTTCCCGGCATCATCGGTCCGAGGTCCTTGCGAAACAGCGCTTCCCCGCCGACGGAAATCGCATCGAGATTGGCGCCGTGAAACGAATCCCACATCGAAAGGACTTTGTGGCGGCCGTTCGCATAGCGGGCGAGTTTCAGCGCCATGCCGATAGCGGCGGCCCCGCTTGGCGCGAAGAGAACCTTGGCGAGCGGATCGGGGGCAAGCTCGGTCAGCCGGCGGGCCAGGTCGATCGCCGGCCGATTGGCGTAACGTCGCGGACAAAAGGGAAGATGATCGAGCGTCGCCTTGATCGCCGCGACCACTTTGGGATGGCCATAGCCAAGCTGGTGCACGCTATTGCCGTGAAAATCGAGAATCTCGCGGCCCTCGACATCGACCAGCATAGCGCCGTCGACGCGTTCGAGCACATCGAGACAAGGCGTCGAAAGCGATTGCCGGATGAAATACTTTTCGTCATCGTCGAGCAGCGCCTTGGTCTTAGCGCTCAAAGAGGCGCGCCAGGCGACGCGCAAAGGCGAGCGATTGACGTCGCCTTCGCTCGGCGACGGATCATCCTTATCGGTCACGGCCGTTGGCCGCGGGCTAGCCGCCCCTCTATCTCGGCGAGAACCGGGAGAAAATCGGCGACGCTATCGATCACATAATGCGCACCCGCTGCGGCGAGGCGCGCAGAAGCCCTGGCGCGCTTGGCGATAAAATCCTGCGGCGGCAGCTTGCGCGTCTCTTCGAGCGACAGGCCGAAGACATTGCCGCTGACGGCGACGCCGACCGCCCAAGCGCCGCCATTGACGCCCTCGGCGATGCCGACTTCGGTGTCGTCGACTTTGACGGCGCTCCAGGCCGGCCAAACTTTTAATTCGAGCAGCGTCTTATAGAGCATGAACGGCGTCGGCCGTCCGTCCGGCGTATCGCCCGTGCAAACGAGACTATCGGGCGAAAAGCCCTGTGAAGCGGCGACGGGCAAGATCTCCGCCATAATGTCGCGGGTATAGCCGGTGGTCGAGCCGATCTTGACGCCCTTCTCGTGGAGCGCCTTGGCGATATCCGCGGCGCCTTCGATCAAGGTCGCATAGCGCGCGGCGACGGCTTTATTCTTAGGTACGAACACGTCATAGACCGCGTCGATGTCTTTTTCCGTCGCGCTGCGTCCATGTTTTGCGCGCCAGGCTTCCGCGACGCGCGGCAGCGCGAAGATCGCCGCAATATGCGGACGCTTGGCCATGCCCATTGGGCCCCGCGCCTCTTCGATCGAAATTTCGACGCCGAATTCGCCGAAAGTCTCGACAAAAGCGCCCATCGGCGCGAGCGAGCCATAGTCCACGACAGTGCCCGCCCAATCAAAGATGACGGCCTTCACGTGCCTGAACGATAAGGCGAGACCGTCCCCTTCTCCCGCCTGCGGGAGAAGGGGACGCGAAGCGCCGGATGCAGGTAAGGCGCTGGACCCGAAAGCCAGCGGCTTCCCCTGACCCCGATCCTCTCCTGCAAGCGGGGGAGAGGGTTTGCGCTCCTGATAGTCTTGCTGCATCACGTGTCTCCGCTCGGCCTTCAATTATAGAGTTCGCCGATCACCTCTTCGGCGATGGCGAAAGATGTGCTGGCGCCGGTGCCGCTGGTGATAAGCACGATGCGCAAAGCGTCCTGCGGCCGGTCAACCAACATCAGGCGATCGGAGCTGGACGCATAGGTCCCGGTCCAATGTTCGACGAGACGCGGCGGCGGGCCATCGAAAACCTTGCGATATTCGTCGAGGATCAGATCGTCGACCTCGGCGGGCGCGAAAGGATCGGGCGTCGCGTCATAGTGATGGGAGTCGCCGACGACGAGCGTGCCGTCGGCGCTGCGTACGACAATGAGATGCACGCCATTTTGGATATGCGCGCCCTGCTCCGCTTCGAGCCGCTTGCGAAGCGCCTTCGCGGCCGGGAGCTCCGCATAGCCAAGGTAACGGATCATGCCGAGATCGGACATGATCGGCGGCAGTCGCGAGTCGTATTTTTCCGGCGTGACACGCATCATATGCAGCTTGCAACGGGTGAGGCCATAGGCGGCGAGACGATCGGCGTGGAGCGTGTGAAAATCATCGCCCGGACAGACGACGATCGTCTCGGCTTGTACGACGCCGCGGCTCGTCTCGAGCTTCGGCGGCGCGGCGCTGTGGACGGCCGTCTCGCGTAAGAAGATGACGCCATATCGCTCGCCGAGATAGGCGGCGAGCTTCGGGATGGCCTCGCGCGACTCGACCCGCGCTTCATGTGGGCTATGGAGCGCCGCCGCGAATTCGCCCGAGCGCAACCCGGCGCCGTAATTCTCGATCGCCGCTGGCTCGACCAGGCGACATTCGCGTCCCATTTCCGTCGCGGCAAATTCTTCGAGAACCGCCCGCGCCTCGGGGCGACGGGCAATGGTCAAGAGACCGCGTTGCAGGATCGGAATATGCGCCGCCTCGGCGATCTCCAGCCAGACATCGCGCGAACGCATGGCGCGCCGCCAGCATTCGCCGCTCTGCTGACCCGTGACGGTGATGAAACCGAAATTGCGGACCGAAGCCCCGTTCGCTCGCGCGTCGCGATCGATGACGATGACTTTTTTGCCGCGGCGCGCCGCGGCCAAGGCATGGGCGAGACCACAGATTCCGGCGCCGACGACGGCGATGTCGAAAGAAATAGAAGATAAATTATTGGAAGCGTTCAAGGGCGGCGAATTCCTGTCCGGCCCTCCTATGACGCTCATATGAAGGCTTCGTGACCTTGGTTATGAAGGCCTGGGACCGTAATTGCTACACTAGCATTTACGCGCGCACCGATTCATCCAAGCGGCGCGTCAACGCATAAATCAAATCCAGTGTCGGGGTCGGGACCCCGATCATCGCCCCGAGCAGCGACACCGCGCGAACGAGCGGCGTTAGTTCAAGGGCGCGACCTGCCAGGACATCTTGCAGCATCGACGAGCGAACCGGCCCAAGGCCGCGCGACATGACGACGCGTTGCTCCGCCGTAACCGTGACCTCGGCGCCCAAACCTTTCGCGACTGCGATGACGTCCTCCATCACTCTGCGGATGACGTCGGCGACAAGCGGATCATCGGCCATCTCGGTGACGGTCGCACGCGTCAGCACGCTGATCGGGTTGAAAGAGGCGTTTCCGATCAGCTTGCGCCAGATTTCGTCGCGGATGCGCGGCGTTTGGACGATGGTCCAACCGGCGGTTTCGAGAAGAGCGGAAACGTCCTTGAGATCGTCGCTCATCGCGCCGCTCGGCTCGCCAATGACGAGATGGCCTGGGCCCGTCGCTTTGACCTCGCCCGGCGCGACGATCTCCGCCGGTTGATAGACGACGCCGCCCAAAATGCGCTCCGGGCCGATCCCGTCCCAGAGCCTGTCGGCGGGATCAAGCGCCGGAATGCGCCGGTCCTTATATTGTGGCGCGACGTCGCCGTGAAAGTACCAGAAGGGAATTCCGTTCTGAATGATCAGCAGCCGAGTCGTCGACTTCAGCAGCGGCGCGAAGCTTGTCGCCGCCGCCGGAAGCTGATGGCCTTTGAGGGTGGAGATCACCAGATCTTGCGGACCGAGATCGCCGGGATCGGCGCTTGCCGCGACGCGCGCCACGATTGGTTCGCCTCCTTTTTCCGTGCGAAGTCGCAAGCCGTTCTGGCGGATGGCTTCAAGATGCGCGCCACGCGCGACGACCGATACGCGCGCGCCGCTCAGCGCTGGAGCCGTCGCAAGCCGCGCCGCCAGCGTTCCGCCGATGGCGCCGGCGCCGAAGACGCAAAGGGTTTGGATTTTTTCGAGTGACATCTTACGACGTTGCGACGCAGCTCGCGCCGATGTCAAGACAAGCCTCTGATCCGAGGGCTCCTCGCCACGCTTTAGCGAGAAAAGGTACGGCTAACGCGGGTCGATTAATCCTACACTTGTACTTCTCTCCGACAGAGAAGCCCGGCGCATCGTCAAGGGCGCCGCGGCCGGGACCTAGCTTAAAGTACGTTACGCCGCTCTCGCGACGTCCCCGTCGATCTTCATCGCGGCTGCGATCAATTTAAAATCCCCTTGGCTGATGGCGAGAACGCCGAACCGGAAGAGGTAGCCCCAATTGCGACGGCCCGCGGTCAGCGCCAGACGATCGAGAAGCGGCGCAATGAGCGCGATCTCGCCGTCGAGCCATTGAATGTCGCGGCGAGCGGGGAGAAATCCCGCGCCCATGTCGGCGAAATAAGGCTCTTCAGCGCATAAGAAACCGAGGGCGGTGAAAGCCTGCAGCCGTTCGGCGCCGCGAAAGACCCTTGTGGGCGAATAAATGACGACGCCATCGCCGGGCTTCATCCGCCGCAGCGGACCCGCCTTGCCATGGCATGCCTGAATGAAACCGCTGGCGCGGCCCCGCTGCGCGTGATCCGCCGATGCGACGACAATCCAATGATCGCTCATCTCGCCTTTCCTCCAGTTCGAAACGGCAGGAGATTAAACGGCGGGACTGTCAGCTTATGGCAGCAGCGACGGCGCTCCCGATCCGGCCGGAAATCCTAGTCGACTGGATAAGGCCCCTCGGCGAATTCCTCCGGATGATATCCCTTTGAGCCGATTTTCCGCGCCAGAGCGCTGGCGAGGCCGCCGCCCTGGGCGAGGCGCTGTACGATCGTCGCAAAATCGTGACGCGGCCGCCAGCCGAGATCCCTCCGCGCGCGCTCGTTGACATAGACGCGGCCGATGCTGGCGAACATCCGCCAGCCGCGGCGTCGGTACTCTTCCTCATAATCTGGCGCGCGTCGGCTCAGGACTGCAGGCGCGTCGGCGCGCAGCTCGGCAAGGTCCGCTGGCAAGAACGGTGTCGTCGCGCTGATGATATATTTGCCGAAGCCTATCGCGGAGGCGCGCTCGGCGGCGAGGAGATGCGCGCTGACCACGTCCTCGATGTCGACGCGGCGATAGAGATATTCATTCGTCTTGACGTTTTCGTCCGCGAAGGCGCCGCGTACGTCCTTATCGTCGTCAGCCTCGGGAAAGAACCGGGACGTTCGCAATACGATGCAGGCAAGACCATGATTGCGGTGGAACAATTGGCAAAGATCCTCGGCGGCGGCCTTCGTCACGCCGTAAATATTCTTCGGAACCGGCGCGACCTCTTCCGTGATCCAGGCCGCGGGCGCCCCCTTGGGCGGCGAGAGGGCGTCGCCGAAGACGCTGGTGGTGCTGGTGAAGACGAACGCCTTGACGCCGGCGGCGGCAGCCTCTTCGAGCAGGTTGAGCGTTCCCGTCACATTGACGTCGATGAAGTCCTGCTTCCTATGGGTGGCGACATGCGGCTTGTGCAAGGTCGCGGGATGAAAGACCGCTTCAACGCCGCTCACGCATCGCGCGGCGAAAGCACGATCGACGATCGAGCCGACATGGCTTGTGAACGGCGAAGCGCGAATGTCGGCGCCGACGACCTCATGTCCCGCATCGCGCAATGTGCGTACTAAAGCCTCGCCAAGATGGCCGGCGCTTCCTGTAACCAGCGTTCTCATTTGTCCTTCATCAAAATACGCATCGCCCAGCGCTCTTACTTCAATTTGGCCCCCAGACGCCATGCCTAAACGGCAATGGCGGTTTTCGCCTGTCTTTCGTCCGAAATATCCGGTTCAATTGGCCGATAGTGCATCAGACGTGATCCCCCGATGGAGTCGTAAAATGCGGAACAAGGATACCGCCCTGATCGTCATCGATGTCCAAGAATCCTTTCGCCATCGCCCCTATTGGAGCGACGCCGATACGCCGGTTTTCTTCGAACGCCTTCAGGCGCTGATCGATGGCGCCAAAGCGCAGGCGATTCCGATCGTGCAAATTTTTCATGTCGAGGACAGCGGGGCTTTTTCGCTTCAGTCCGGCCACGTCAGGACTTTAGCGCCGGTGAAAATTGCGCCGGACGCGGTCTTTCATAAACGCCGGCACAGCGCGCTGGTGGGCAGCGGGCTCGACGTCTGGCTGACGCAAAACGGAATACGGCGTGCGATGGTTTCGGGCATTCGTACCGAACAATGTTGCGAGACGACGACGCGCCACGCCTCCGATCTCGGCTATGACGTCGACTATGTCAGTGAGGCGACGCTGACCTTCGCGATGACCGACGCAAAGGGCAAAACCTGGAGCCCGGCGGAAATCAAGGCGCGAACAGAACTCGTTCTCGCCGGTCGTTTCGCGCGCATCGTCACCGTGGCGGAGGCCTTGACCGGCCCGCCGGCGGCCCAAGCGGCTTAGGCCTTCTCGAACCGGATCTTCTTGGCGCCTTCCCAAAGGGTCATCTTGCCGAGCTTGGCGAGATTCTCGAGGCCCGAGGTGATCGTGATGAAATGATTGCCGGCGAGCTGGCCCATTTTGCAGGCGAAATGCACGCCGCCATAGGCGAGCAGGATTTCCGTCTCGCTGATGCCGCCGGGATAGAGCACGATCTGGCCGGGCGCCGGATAAGAGGTGTGGTTCTCGTAACCGACCTTGAAATCCATGTCGCCGAGCGGGATCCACACGCCCTCGCCGCTCCAGCGCACGTGTACGACATGGCTCTCGAAAGGCAGGCGGCTGAGGAAGGAGGCGCAAGTCTTGGGCGCGTCCTTTGTTTCGAACCGCGCGTCAAAGACGAAGGGGCCGGCGGTGATCTTCAAATCGGCCATTTGGTCTTCCCTCCTGTTCGGCGCTTCGCCGTCGAAAACGCCACGGGCCATAGCAAGCGCTGGCCGGCCGGACAATCCTGCCTGGGCCGCAGCACTTCCCGATAATTCCGAAAAGCGCTGGATCCCGAAGGCTTTTCTCCGCCTCACGAAAATAATCCGCTTCACGAAACAAATATTGCCCGCTACCGTGACGGCGCCCAGAGGGACCAACTGGGGGCAAGCCCGATAAAGGGCGCGCGAATAGCCTTATCGTCCGGCGCGATCGACGCCGGAGAACGGCTATCGTCTATAGGGAGGAACATCGATGAGGAAAGTTTTTGGATTCGCCGTTTTGGCGACGGCCTGTCTATGGGGCTCAGGCGCTTTCGCCCAATCGGGCGCGATCAGCAAAGCGGTCGGCGGCTATTCCTTCGAAGATGCGGCGAAAGAAGCTGCGACCACCAAGAAGGACGGCAAGCCGCTGACCTTCGCAATCATCACCCATACAGCCGGCAACGGCTTCTTCGATCCGGTCTATGTCGGCGCGCAAGTCGCCGCCAATGCCTTCGGCATTAACCTGATCAAGCTCGGATCGGAAGCGGCGATCGACGACATCCCGCGCGAGATTCAAATCCTCAATCAAGTCGTCAATGATCCGACGATCAACGGCGTCATCATGACGACGCCTCAGGTCGGCGCCTATAACGACATCGTCAAGAAGCTCGAAGAGCGCGGCGTCGTCGTCGCCACGACCAATTCCTTCGACGGCACGCTCTATGATCGTAGCAACATTAGCCATACCGGCCAGGACGCCTCCGCGGCGGCGATCGGCGGCGAGGCGATCGTCAAATGCCTGTTGAAGAACAATATCAAGGGCGGCTCCATTCTGTTCCCGAACACGGTGCCGGTCGGCAATATCGAAGTGAACAACCGCGTCACCGCGGCATTCCAAGCGACCATCAAGGCTCTTAAGGCCGCCAATCGGCTGCAAGACTTCAAAGTGGACGCCGGCCCGAACAATATCGGCGTCGATGTCGGCACCGACATCACCGCCGGCCCGATCGTGCAGTTGATCGAAAGCCGTAAGGACGTCGTCGGCCTCTTCGGCCCGAACGGCGGCGTGACGCCAGCGATCGGCGACGCCATCTCGCAATTGAAGATGAACAACAAGATCTGCTCCTTTGGCTTCGATCTCGGACCGAAGCAGCTCGAGGCGATCAAGACAGGCGCGTTGCAGGGCTCGCTCGGCCAGCAGCCCTTCCTGCAGGGCTTCTATCCCGTGATGCAGCTCTACCTGCAGATCGACCGCCATATCGCGGCGGCCAACCTCGACACCCGCGCCCAGCTCGTGACGAAGGACAATATCGAGCTGGTCGGCAAGCGCTTTGAGAACTGAGCGACGTTCCTGGCGGCTGGATGAGGGTAAGGCGCGAGACTCGAAGGTCGGCGGCCTATCCTCACCCCAACCCTCTCCCGCAAGCGGGAGAGGGCGCGCGCCAGTCACGGGACCGCGCCCGCTATGAGCGCTGTATCCAAGGCGACGCGCGCCCGTGAGGCTGGCCATGAGGCGCCGCTGGTCTTTGGCGGTTGGGAGGTCGGCCTCCTGGTCGTCATGGCGCTGCTCTATCTTGGCGGCCTGTACCTCAATCCGGCCTTCTTCGGCGCCACCGACGCGCTCTTCTCCGTTTTGCGCGACGCCTCGCGTTACGGCGTGATGGCGGTCGGCATGACTTTCGTACTGGTCAATAAGGAGCTCGACCTTTCCGTCGGCTCGACCTTCGGCCTCACCGCGACTTTCTTCGGCATGATTTTCGCGCCGAGCTATTTCAATCTCGATCTATCGACCGCTGTCATCTGGTGCCTGGTCCTCGGCATCGTCATCGGCCTGATCAACGGCGTCCTCGTCACGATCCTGGAGGTGCCCGCCTTCATCGCGACGCTGACCATGCTGTTCATCGGCCGCGGCGTGATCCTCGGCCTCACCGGCGGCAAGAATATCGCTTTCGAGATCAAGGCGCAGGACCAGTTCAACGACTGGTTCTTCCGCCTCGGCGAGATCAACAGCTACGGCTTCAACAATCAGATCGTCATCTTCCTGATCATCGCGGCGCTCGGGGCCGTCGCCTTGGCCTATACGTCGATCGGCTGGACGACCTATGCGACCGGCGGCAATGAGCAGGCGGCGCGTTACGCCGGCATCAACACGCGCTTCGTGCGGATGCGCTCCTATGTTCTTTCTTCGCTCTGCGCGGTCATCGCCGGCTTGATGAATGTGGCGCAAAGCAAGGACGCCGATCCGCAATTCGGCATCGGCGCCGAACTCATCGCCATCGCCTCGGTGATTGTCGGCGGCGCGGCGATTTTCGGCGGCCGCGGCCGTGTCATCGGCTCCTGCCTCGGCGCCATCTTTGTCGGCCTGATCGACAAAGTGTTGCGCGAAGGCGTGCCGATCACCCGTACCATCGATCTCGGCGGCGGCGAGACGGCGACGGTCGCCGCCGTCGCGCAATTGCCGCCGGGCGCTGTGCCGGCTTTTCTCGGCGTCGTTCTCATCATCGCTGTGCTGATCGAGCCCTTGCTCATTCGTCGGCGCGTTTTCCCGCGGCTTTGGGCCCGAATGCGCCGCAGACCGCCGCCGCCAATCCCAGACCTTGGCGGCATCGCCATCACCGGCGTGCAGACCCGCGGCGTCAATGTGCAGTCGCGCGGCCTTGGCAAGCGGGGCATTGTCGCTTTCTTCTATCGCCGTGACGCCGCCGCGGTGATGCTGATGATCGCGCTCTGGCTTTTCGGATGGTGGGCGCGACCGGATTTCTGGCAAGGGCTCGACAATTCCTTTTCGATCCTTCTCGCCTTTTCGGAAATCGCGTTGCTGGCGGTCGGCCTCAGCTTCGTCATGGCCAATGGCGACATCGATCTTTCGGTCGGCTCCGTCCTTGCGCTCTCCGGCGCGACCGCGGCTGTCGTCATGAAAGACACCGATCTTGGTCCGCTTGTCGCTGGGATTGCGGCCATTGCGGTCGGCATGCTCGCCGGGGTGATCAACGGCTGGCTCACCGCCTATGTCGGCCTGCCCGCCTTCATTTCGACGCTCGGCACGTTCTATTGGGCGCGCGGCATCGGCTCATCGATCGTCGCCGGCACGCAGCTCAACGGCTTTCCCGAATCCTTCAATCTGATCGGGCATAGTCTCTATGAGCTGCTCGACGCTTGGGGGATGACGCCGACGCACGGGCTGTGGCTCGCGGTCACCAAAGCGGTCAGCGTGCAGACGATCTTCGTGCTGCTTGTCGCCCTGATTGGCGGAATCGTCCTTGCGCATACGACCTTTGGACAAAAGGTCTATGCGGTCGGCGGCAATGAACGCGCGGCGAGTTTCGCCGGCATAAACACCCGTCGCGTACGTTTCACGGCCCTTCTGATCTCAGCGACCTGCGCGGCTTTCGCCGGCGTGATCTACGACGCCTTCTATCGCAGCTTCATCCCGACGGCGGGTCAATTGCGCGAACTCGACGCGATCTCGTCGATCATCATCGGCGGCGGCTCCATCTTCGGCGGCTATGGCACGATGATCGGCGCCATGGCCGGCGCCGCGGTGCTGACGTTGATTCGTCAATTGATGTCGCTGCAAATCATCCTCAAGGACGGTTCGTCCTTCGTCCTGCCGCAGCAATGGCAGAACGTCTTCATCGGACTGATCCTGATCATCGCCGTGATCGGCGATATCTGGGTGCGGCAGAACAATATCCTGGGACAATGGTTCGGCAGGGCGCGGCCAAGCGAAGAAGCTTCAGCGCCCGCCAAGGAGGTCGAGGCATGACCACGCCTATCGTCGAGATGCGCGGCATTGAAAAGAGCTTCGGCCCGGTACGCGCCTTGATCAACGTCAATCTCAGGCTGATGCCGGGCGAGGTGCTCGGCCTCGTCGGCGACAATTCAGCCGGCAAGTCGACGCTCATGAAAATCCTCACCGGCGCCTATCAGCGCGATACCGGCGATATCCTCATCGAGGGCGCCCCAGTACACTTCAAAAGCCCGCACGAGAGCCGCGACCTCGGCATCGAGATGATCTATCAGGACTTCGCGCTCTGCGGAAATCTCGACGTCAGTCAGAATATTTTCCTTGGCCGCTGGCCGAAGCGTTTTGGACTTTTCGTCGATCGCCCCCGCATGCATAACGACGCCCGCCAAATCCTCGACCGGCTCAAGGTCGATGTGAACTCCGTTTACCAGAAGGTCGAAAGCCTGTCGGGCGGGCGCCAGCAATCGGTGGCGATCGCGAGAGCGATTTCTTTCGATCCCAAAGTGGTCATCTTCGACGAGCCGACGGCGAATCTCTCGGTCACCGCGACGCAACGGCTGCTCGAGACGATCATGGAGCTAAAGCGCCACAATGTGGCGCAGGTGATCATCTCGCACCGCATGACCGACATTTTCGAAGTCGGCGACCGCGTCATGGTGTTGAAGCGCGGCCGCAATGTCGGCGACCGACTGATCGCCGAGACGACCGAAAAGGAAGTGTTGGAGCTGATCGTCTCCGGCGTGCCGGAGACAGCCGCGCCGGCGGAGGCGACCGCTTAAGCCTCGCATCGCTCCGCCATGCAAACAATAGGGAAATTTGGGCCCGTGTAGGCTCACAGGTTCTTGTCATTCGATCGCCCTTTGATCGGCATAAAAATTTTTATCGGCGCTTGTCCGCTCGCCGCCCTTCCGCCCGTCCTTGGGGCGAGTCTCCAACAGGCCTTGGCCGTTTTTTTCAAAAGGAGTTGATGACGATGCAAAAGATTACCCCCTTCCTCTGGTTCGACGGCGACGCCGAGGAGGCGATGAATTTCTATATGTCGATTTTCGACGACGCGAAGGTCACGAATATCGCTCGCTACAGCGAGGCCGGGCCGGGTAAGGCAGGCTCGGTCATGACGGCCGCCTTCACGCTCTGCGGCCAGGATTTCATCGCCCTGAACGGCGGTCCGCAATATAAATTCACGCCGGCGATTTCCTTCGTCGTCTCCTGTGAGACGCAGGCCGAGGTCGACCGCTATTGGGACGCGCTGGTTGACGGCGGCAAGCCCGTGCAATGCGGCTGGCTCACCGACAAATACGGACTTTCTTGGCAGATCGTTCCTGCGGTGGTCTGGACGATGATGCAGGACAAGGACCCCGAGAAATCCAAGCGCGTGATGCAAGCGGTCTACAAAATGATCAAACTCGATATCGCCGAACTGCAGCGCGCCTATAACGGCGACTGAATTCGCTCCGCGTCATTGCGAGCGCAGCAAAGCAATCCATGCGGCGCTTCGGTTGCCCAACCGCCCACGGTGGATTGCTTCGCTTCGCTCGCGAAGACGGAGTGGAGAGAGATTCTAAGAAGGAACGTACCCATGAACGCCATCGCTCAACCTGTATCCCTCGCTGATCGCGAGCTTGTTCTCACCCGCCTCATCGACGCGTCGCACGAAAAACTCTACCGCGCCTGGACCGAGCCGGAACTGCTCAAGCAATGGTTCGCGCCTTCGCCCTGGACCACGCCGAAAGCCGAACTCGACGTACGACCCGGCGGGGCGAACCTGATTGTCATGCGCGGTCCCGACGGCAATGAATTTCCCAATCGCGGCGTCTATCTCGAAGTCGTCCCGAACCAGCGTCTCGTCTTCACCGACGCTTTCACGCAGGCCTGGGAGCCGTCGCAAAAGCCGTTCATGACCGTGATCCTCACCTTCGAGGATGAAGGCGGCAAGACGCGCTACACCGCCCGCGCGCGTCACTGGACAATTGCCGATCGCGAAGCCCATGAGAATATGGGTTTCCACAAAGGCTGGGGCCTCTGCACGGACCAATTGGCCGCGCTGGTCGCCAAGCTTTGACGCCGCTAAACCCGTTCCATCGCGACCGCGACGGGCGGTCCATTCTTGATCGTCTGATAGACGACGCAATAGCGCTCGGTCAGTTTCAAAAGCTGATCGAGCTTTTCCTGCGGCGCATCTGTCTCGACGTCGAAGCGCAGCCTGATCGCGGCAAAGCCGACCGGCGCATCCTTGGCGACGCCGAGCGTGCCGCGAAAATCGAGATCGCCCTCGGCGGAGACCGCGCCCGATTTCAGCGGAATCTCCAACGCGGTTGCGACCGCCTTCAAAGTCACGCCGGCGCAGGCGACCAG